>NZ_RAWT01000073.1:0-8403 GCF_003612005.1 Pyramidobacter sp. CG50-2 | reverse complement strand
CAGTTTGGCTTCGATCTTCTTGTTGCGATTCTTTTTCCGCGCTGCTTCGATTTCCGCCTGCTGTTCCGATGTGATCTTGTATTTTACGGGCATTCTCCATCACCTCGGGTGCTTTATAACTGAGGTACGGATACTTTGGCTATACTATTAATGAAATAATATCAGTTGCGAAATGGCTTGGACATCGGAATTTAATGACGACCAGAAGGTATGCTCATCTCCGGCCGGACGATCTCTACGGAATGACGAAATTATTGGAGTAGGACTTTGGTAAAATGTCGTAAAAAATAAAAGGACTTACCGCCACTTCTTTGGTAAGTCCTTTGTAATTTGAAAAATTGGTGCCTAAGGAGGGACTCGAACCCTCACGTGGTCGCCCACGGGGGATTTTGAGTCCCCTGCGTCTACCGATTCCGCCACTCAGGCATGGACACGACGATGAACGGTAGAATGATAACACGGACAGTCCGCTTCCGCAAGTTGTATTTTTTTGTAAGAATGTTCAGCGAAGTTTCTCGGGCTGGGAAATATCCCGAACGCATCGTGATATAATAAGAACGGCAATTGAAGTTCTCATAACGAAAGGATGGGATGAGAATGGACAACAATGCGATGATCGCCAAAGTGAAAGAAGTTGTTGCGGCCGGAAGCTGCTGCGCCGAATTGAAGGCCGCGGGGCAGGAATGGCTCGACGCGGTCGGCACGCCGAAGCAGAAGGAAGCGGCGGAAAAGCTCGTGCAGGAACTGGAAGAGGACGTGCAGAGCATCGACGCGACGATGGACTTCCTGAAAAGTCAGGCCGCGGTCGATCTTTTGGGCGCGGAAACGGTCGCCCGGATGACGGAGCAGGGCAAGAAGGTCAAAGCGTCCGGCGGCAAGTATTGCTTCTGTCCGGCCTGCCAAGGCGGCGTGGAAATCCTTGCCCGCAAAGAAGAGCTTTTTGCGTAGGAGCCGTCCCCAAAGGCGGCAGTCGCGTTGAAGCGGAATCTGCCGTGGAATATTTACCGACTGCGAGTGTTCCACGGCGAACATTCTGAATGGAAAAGTCCCGATGATCATGTGACCATCGGGACTTTCCGTTATCGAACGGGCTAGATTTTTTTCTTCCACTTGGTGCCCTGCGGCGTGTCTTCGAGGATGACGCCCTGGGCGGCCAACTCGTCGCGGATGGCGTCGGAACGTTTGAAATCCTTGGCTTTTCTGGCGGCGTTGCGCTCGGCGATCAGCGCCTCAATCCGGGCGGCTTCGCCGCCGCTTTCTTCCTTCTTTTCCTGCTCGATGCCGATGATGCCCATGACGCCGTCGATGTCGCCGAAGAACTTTTCGGCGGCCGCCACGGCGGCGGGGTCGAGCTTTTCGTTGCCTTTCAGGTATTTGTTGACCTCGGTGACGGCCTCGAAGATCACGCCGATGGCGGCGGCGGTGTTGAAATCGTCGTCCATGGCGGCGATGAAGTCCTCGCGGAATGTATCCAGCGCGGCCGTAAGCGCGGCGCCGGCGGCGGATGTTTCGCCGAGGCGGCCGCCCTTGGCGAACTGCAGGTCGCTCCAGCAGTTGCGCAGGCGTTCTACGGCCGCGGCGGCCTGTTCGAGGCCTTCGGGGGCGAAGTTGATGGGCGAGCGGTAGTGGGCGCCGAGCATGAACATGCGGATGGCCAGCGGCGGGAACTTCTGACGCGCGGCGCGGGCGGTGAGGAAGTTGCCCAGCGACTTGGACATCTTTTCGGCGTTGATGAGGATGTATTCGTTGTGCAGCCAGTATTTGACGAACGGTTTGCCCGTGGCGGCCTCGCTCTGGGCGATCTCGTTCTCGTGGTGAGGGAAGACCAGGTCGATGCCGCCGGTGTGAATGTCGACGGTGTCGCCGAGCAGATCGGTGGACATGGCGCTGCACTCGATGTGCCAGCCCGGGCGGCCGAGGCCCCAGGGGCTTTCCCAGGCGGGTTCGCCGGGCTTCTGCGGCTTCCAGAGCACGAAATCGAGCGGGCTGCGCTTGACGTCGTCCACTTCGATGCGCGCGCCCGACTGCAGGTCGTCGAGGTTCTGATGGCTGAGCTTGCCGTAGGCGGGGAAGCTTTTCACGTCGAAATACACGGTGCCGTCGACGACGTAGGCGTGGCCGTTGTCGATGACGCGCTGGATCAGTTTGATGATCTTGGGGATGTACTCGGTGGCGCGGGGGTAGAAGGAGGCGCGTTTGATGCCGAGCGCGTCGGCGTCTTCGTAATAATCGGCGATAGTCTTTTCGGCCAGCTGTTGTACGGTGACGCCGTCGCGGTTGGCGCGGGCGATCATCTTGTCGTCGATGTCGGTGAAGTTCTGCACGAAGGTGACTTCGTAGCCGCGGAACTCGAGATAACGGCGCAGCACGTCGAAGACGATGAAGGGGCGCGCGTTGCCGATGTGGAAATAGTCGTATACGGTGGGGCCGCAGCTGTAAAAAGTGACCTTTCCTTCGCGCAGCGGGACAAAAGGCTCCTTTTTACGCGTCAGATCGTTATAAAGCGCAAGTGCCATAAACAGTTCCTCCGTTCTGGTGTAAAATTATACCGATCCAGTCGCTCTATTATAGCCGAGAAAACGAGAAAAGGAACTCCGAAAAACGTCCATGGAATTCAGGGTTTCAAATCGAAGAATCATAACGGAGGGGGGCGCGGCGAATGAATGAACGGGAACGCATGGGGAGGATCCGCGCCATTCTCAGGACTCTGCCGCTCAAGCCCGGCGTCTATCTGATGCACGACGAAACGGGCAGGGTGATCTACGTCGGCAAGGCGAAAAAGCTGAAGCGCCGCGTCTCGTCCTATTTCAACCATCGGGATTTCGCCATCCCGCGCCTGCGCAAGCTGGTGCAGACGGTGCAGGACATCAGCTTCATCCGCACGGAAACGGAGTCGGAGGCGTTTATCGTCGAGAGCCGCCTGATCAAGGCGATCCAGCCGTTCTTCAACGTGGAACTGAAAATGGGCTCGCGCTATCCGTTCATCGTCGTCACGGCCGAAAGGTTTCCGCGCGTGCTGGTCACCCACACGCGCCCGAAGACGGGGCGCGTTTTCGGGCCCTACACCAGCGCCGGAGCGATGCGCAGCATGCTGAACCTGATCAAGAATTTTTTCCCGGCGCGGAACTGCTCGATGAATCTGGAAAAAGAAAAGCTGGCGCGCCCGTGTATAATGTACGATATCGGCAAGTGCCTTGCCCCCTGCGCGGGCAAGTGCACGGAAAAAGAGTACAACGAAACCGTCGACGACATCCTCATGCTGCTGAACGGGCAGACCGCCGATCTGGTGTCGCGCCTGCGGACGCGCATGGAGCGTCTGGCGAAGGAGATGCGCTTCGAAGAGGCGGCCAAGGCGTGCGACACGATCCGCGACCTGTGGAAGTTCTCGCGCCAGAAGCTCTCGGTGACGCTCGCCGACGATCTCGACGAGGACACGTGGGCCGCGATGACGCGACTGCGCGACCTCTGCGGCCTGCCCGTGGTGCCGTGGCGCATCGACGGGTTCGACATCTCCCATTCGGCGGGACGCGAGACGTACGGCGTGGCCGTGGTCTTCGAGCAGGGTTATCCCAATCAGTCGCTGTACCGCCGTTACGCCATCAAGTCGGTGGACGGCATCGACGATTTCCGCTCCATGCGCGAGACGGTGCTGCGACGTTACCGCGGTATGATCGAAAGCCAGCTGCCGCTGCCGCAGCTGATCCTCATCGACGGCGGCCCCGAGCAGCTGGCCTTCGCCCGTCAGGCGCTGGCCGAGGTGCCCGTGGCGATCCGCACGATCGCGCTGGCCAAACGCGACGAACTGATCTTCACCGAGCCGGACAAGCCGCCGCTGCGGCTCGACTGGAACGATCCGGCGCTGCGTCTTTTGCAGCGCGTGCGCGACGAGTCGCACCGCTTCGCCATCACCACGCACCGCCGCAAGCGCGTTTCACGCCTCAGCCGTTCGGCGCTGGAGGACGTCCCCGGCATCGGCAAGCACAAGGCGGCGCTGCTGCTGTCGACGTTCGGCAGCGTGCAGCGTATCGCTTCGCTCTCCGCGGAAGAACTGCAAAAAGCGCCCGGCATCGGCCCCGTTCAGGCCGCGAAGATCCTCGATTTCCTGACCGAGGCCCCCGCGCCGGAAGCGCCGGCGCCCAAAAGGACGGTGGAGCTGGTGCGCGTGGAGCGCCCGATCGGGATCCCAGTGCTGGAGACGGCAAAATATCGTTGGAACAAGACCATCGACGTGCCTTACCGCGAAGCGCTGCCCGAGCGGCGCGATGTGCCGGAAGCTGCCGGCGCGCTGTCGGCGGCCGGTGAGGAAACGGAAGACGGCCGCGCGGTGCGCCGGACGTACAATCCCAAACGAAAGCGAGGCATCCATCGCGCATGAGACAGCAATGGACCGACGAACATCACATGCGCCAGGCCCTCGATCTGGCGCTGCGCGGCTTGGGAAAAACCACGCCCAACCCCATGGTCGGCTGCGTGATCGTCAAAGACGGCGCGGTAGTCGGCCGCGGCTGGCACGACCATCTCGACGGGCTTCACGCCGAGGCGGCGGCCCTGCGCGACGCCGGAGACAAGGCGCGCGGCGCCACCGCCTATGTGACGCTGGAGCCGTGCAGCCATCAGGGCCGTCAGCCGCCCTGCGCTCCGGCGCTGGTGAGGGCCGGTATCGCACGTTGCGTGTGCGCTGTTGGCGACCCCAACCCGAAAGTCGACGGCCGCGGCCTGAAAATTTTGAGCGACGCCGGCGTCGAAACCGTCTGCGGCGTGCTCCAAAAAGAAGCGGCCTGGTTGAACCGCGGCTTTTTGTCTTTGCAGACGCGCCGCCGTCCCTGGGTGACGCTCAAAGCGGCGCTGTCGTTGGACGGGAACATGGCCCTTTCCGACGGGACCAGCCAGTGGATCACCGGCGAAGCGGCGCGCGCCGAGAGCCATCGCCTGCGCGGCGAGAACGACGCGGTCCTGATCGGCTCGGGAACGTTGAAGCGCGACGATCCGTCGCTGACCGTCCGCGCCGTGGAAGGTCCGTCGCCGCGGCCCGTGATCCTCTGTTCCGATCCTGCCGTCTTGGAGGGGAAGTACAAAGCCCTGCGCCGCGACGCGATCGTTTTCGTTCCCGAAGGAACGGCGATTCCGCCCGAACGGAGCGGACACGTTTACGCCGTTTCGTCGTCCGCGGCCCGTCCCGACCTGAAAGCCGCGCTGGAAAAACTGGCGGAGCTGGGGCTTGCCCGCGTGCTGGTGGAAGCGGGACCGACCATCTGTTCGGCCTTCATCGCCGCCGGGCTGGCCGACGAATATCAGCTTTTCGTGGCCCCCGTGTTCATGGGCGAGGGACGGAAAATCACGGCTTCTATTCGGCTGCGGCGCATGGACGACGCTATCCCCATGACGCTGCGCGGCGTCCGCACCGCGGGGCGCGACCTGTGGATCGAAGGGGGAAATCCATGTTCACTGGACTGGTTGAAGCAGTAGGGACGATCGTTTCCGTCTCCCGCCGCGGGGACGTGACCGTTTTCCGCGTCGGCTCTCCGTTCGCCGGCGAACTGAAACGCGGCGAATCGGTGGCCGTCAGCGGCGTCTGCACGACCGTGACCGAGTGCGACGGCGTTTCGTTCGCCGTGGAACTGACCGGCGAAACCATGAGCGTGTCGCGATTTTCTTTCGTCACCGCGGGCGAGCGCGTCAACCTCGAACGGGCGCTGCCGGCCGACGGACGTCTGGACGGCCATTTCGTGGCCGGGCATGTGGACGGCACCGCTCTGGTCATGTCGCTGCGCCGCGGCCGCCACGCGGCCGAGCTGTGGCTGAACCTGCCCCCGGAGCTGACGCGCTACGTCGTGCGCAAGGGCTCGCTCTGCGTCGACGGCGTCAGTCTGACCGTCGCGGCGGTGGAGGGCAACGCCTGTTCCGCGGCCGTGATCCCCGAGACGCTGGCGCGCACGACTCTCGGAACTCTGGCGGCCGGCAAGAGGGTGAACGTCGAGACCGACCTGATCGCCCGCTACGTGGAGAAACTGATGGGGCTGGAAGCGCCGCGCGGCTCTTCCGAAGCGTCGGGAACCCTGACGCGGGAAAAACTGGCGCAGATGGGCTGGTAATTTCACGGCGGAATTTTCGCTTCCCGGCTTGGATTGTGCCTGAAATGATGTAAAATCGACAGAACGGCTTTCGTTTTCTATAAAAGTTTTCAGGAGGAATGTCCATGAAAGTAGTTCAAGGGAATTTAGTCGCTCAGGGCGAGCGCTACGCCATCGTCGTCTCGCGCTTCAACGAGCTGATCTGCGGCAAGCTGGTGGAGGGAGCCAAGGACGCGCTCGTGCGCCACGGCGTGAAGATGAACGAGTTCGACGTTTACTGGGTGCCCGGGGCCTGGGAGCTGCCGCTGACCGTGAAGGAACTGGCCCTTTCCGGCCGTTACGACGCCGTGATCGCGCTCGGCGCGGTGATCCGCGGCGACACGCCCCACTTCGAGTTCGTCTCCGCCGAGATGTCGAAGGGACTGGCCGCGATCGGGCTGGATCAGCGCGTGCCCGTTGCCTTTGGCGTGCTGACCACCGAGAATCTGGAACAGGCCCTGCTCCGCGCCGGCAGCAAGGCCGGCAACAAGGGGGCCGAAGCCGCTCTGGCCGCGCTGGAAATGACGTCGCTGCTGAGACAGATCCGCGAAAACAAAGAATAGATTTCTTCCGACTGAGAAAGGAGTACCCCCGTCATGCTTGACATCCGTACGATTCGAGAAGAGACCGAGGCCGTCAAGGCCTATCTGAAAGCGAGAAACAACGACTTCGACGTCGACAAAGTGCTGGCGCTCGACGACGAACGCAAGAAACTGCTGGCGTCCGTCGAAGAAGTCAAGGCCCGGCGCAACGCCGGCTCCAAGGAAGTCGGCAGGATCAAGGCGGTCGGCGGCGACGCTGCCGCCGTCATGGAAGAGATGAAAAAACTGGGCGAGCAGGTCAAGGCCGACGACGCCCGCGTGGCTGAGATTGACGAAGAACTCCGCCAGCTCATGTTGCAGATCCCCAACCGTCCCGACGCCTCCGTGCCCGTCGGCAAGGACGAGACCGAAAACGTGGAAGTGCGCCGCTGGGGCACGCCGCGTCAGTTCGATTTCGAGCCCAAAGCGCATTGGGACGTGGCTGAAGTCTGCGGACTGCTCGATTTCGAGCGCGGACCCCGCATGGCCCAGAGCCGCTTCACCGTCTTCAAGGGACTGGGAGCGCGCCTCGAGCGCGCCATCATGAACTACATGCTCGACCTGCACGTCATGAAGCACGGCTATACCGAGTTCAACGTCCCCGTCATGGTCAACTCCGAGTCGATGCTCGGCACCGGGCAGCTGCCCAAGTTCGCCGAGGATCTCTACAAGGTGGACAAGGACGATCTGTGGATGATCCCCACCGCCGAAGTGCCGCTGACCAACATGCATCACGGCGAGATGCTCGGCGAAAGCGAACTGCCCAAATATTACACGGCCTACACGCCCTGCTTCCGCCGCGAATCCGGCAGCTACGGGCGCGACGTGCGCGGCATCATGCGCCTGCACCAGTTCGACAAGGTCGAGATGGTGAAGATCTGTACGCCCGAGAGCAGCTGGGACGAACTCGAAAAGCTCACCGCCGACGCCGAAGACGTTCTGCAGGGGCTCGGCCTGCCCTATCGCGTCATCGTGCTCTGCACCGGCGACATGGGCTTCGGTTCCGCCAAGACCTACGACGTGGAAGTCTGGCTGCCCAGCCAGAACTGCTACCGCGAGATCAGCTCGTGCAGCAACTGCGTCGACTTCCAGGCCCGCCGCATGAACACCCGCTACCGTCCCGCCGACGGCGGCAAGCCCCGCTACGTGCACACGCTGAACGGTTCCGGCCTGGCGATCGGGCGCACGCTCATCGCCGTGCTGGAAAACTGCCAGAACGCCGACGGCTCCATCGACCTGCCCGACGCGCTGGTCCCCTACATGGGCGGCGTCAAGCACATCGATCCGCTCGGCAAAAAGTAAACGCTCGTCCGCCACTCAAAAAATCGATACGGTCCAGAGAAAAGGACGGTTCGGCGCGCCATGGCCGGCCGTCCTTTTTCGTTGCGGAACTTTTCGTCGACCGCGAATTCTCGAATGAATCGCAGCTGCCGCGTCGTGATCGCTTTGAGAGAAGCGGACGCTTTTGCCGCGACGGTTTGTCTGCGAGCGTTTTTTCGGTGTTTTCGGTAAATTTTCAGAGTAAATGCAACCTCGTCAAAGTAAATGCGACGGGGTTGCATTTACTTTAACAGGACAAAAGCAGCAAGCAGTCATTACGAACACATAATAACGATCAAGATTGCGCTAACGGAACAAATTCAAGGGGATGAAAAGCTGTTACGAGGAAATTGTCCGAAAAAAGAGCATACAAAAGTGATCCTCAACTGAAA
>NZ_RAWT01000072.1:0-9223 GCF_003612005.1 Pyramidobacter sp. CG50-2 | reverse complement strand
TTGTAGCGTCCGTGAAGATCCCGCCGCACGAGGTTGTAGACCATCTCGCGGTAAGCGTAGATCTCTTTGGCTCTGGCTAGGATTCTCAAATGAGGAAGCCCCTTTCCGTAAACTGATCCTGATTTTCAATTAAAAAGCACAATTAAAAATCAGGATCGGAACAGTTCTTAATCCGGAAAATCTTTTGGTCCCATGAGCGAAAAAGCGCACGACATAATCCTTACGTTAGCTTTTACATCATAGAACGTTCAACTTGTCACACAAACGTACATTTACAAAAAAAGCCTCCGGAAGGCGGCGGAACGACCACAAAACCTGGTCGTTCCGCCGCCTTCCGGAGGCTTTTTCACTCTATCGAAGGAAACAGTTTTAGTTAGCTGTGCTGTGCTGTGCTGTGCTGTGCTGTGCTGTGCTGTGCTGTGCTGTGACAGCATAGTGGCCTCGGACATCGTTGTCAACCCCTCAGCGTCATATATTTTCCCGAATCCTATAACCGCGCCTATTCGAAGCTTAACGTGAATAAAGTATAACAAAAATAAACATGAATAACAACTGCCGTTATTTCAATATTAGAGAACTGTGACGTTATCACTGAAAGAAATCCGGCGAACGGTTAAAGTGGAACCACAGCGCAAAAACGCCTTGCATCCAAAGAACGCGCCGGCAGCGGCGCGGCGGATGCGGGGACATTTCCGGAGGAGGAACGAAAACATGTCTGAGAAAAAAGAAGCCGTGCGCGCGGCAAAACTCTTGATCGTCGGGGGAGGTCCCGGCGGCCGCGTGTCGTACATCACGGCCCGCCGTTTCGGCGTGGAACCGGCCGTCATGGTGCTGAACGAAGAACCCACCGTCATCTGCAGCCTGCCCTACGGCGTGGGACGCCGCCTGATCCCCGACGGCCCCGAAGCGACGGTCGTCGATCTGTCGCGCGAGAAACGCCTGCCGCCCAACGCCGCGAAAGACGTCGTTTTCGGCTCCGTGACGACAATCGACGCGGCGGCGAAGACCGCGACGGTCGCAGGCCCCGCGGGCGAGACGCAGATCGCCTACGAGAACCTGATCCTCGCTCCCGGCGCCGTCCCCTGGCTGCCGCCGGCGGAAGGGATCTTAAAAGAAAATGGCGCCGTCTCCGGCCTGATGGTCGCCGTCGGCGACCGGCTCGTCGACCGTTCGTTCCTCGCCGACGGCGTTTACGTCCTCAGAGGCGCTCAGGACGCTCGCGCTTTGGACGAACTGGCCGCGCGCGTCCAAAAAGTGGCCGTCGTCGGCACGGGAGCCGTCGGCCTGGAGATCATCGAAGCCCTTTCCGACCGCGGCGTCGGCGTCGTCGCCGTAGAAGCTCTGCCGCACGCCGTTTCGGCGCTGGACGCCGACATGGCCGCGGCGGTGGAACGCCGCCTGCGCGAACGGGGCGTCGAACTCCATCTGAACGACGCCGTGCTGAGCTGGACGCCCGGCACGCTGACGCTGCGCAGCGGAGAACTCGCCGCCGACGCGGTCGTCTTCGCTTCGGGCGTGCGCCCGCGCCTCGATTTGGCGCGCGCCATGGGGCTGAAAATCGAGCGCGGCATCGTCGTCGACGCCGCGCAGCGCACCTCGCTGCCTTCGGTATGGGCCGTGGGAGACGCCGCGCAGGTCGCCGACGCGGCGTCGGGGCGCTCCGTTCTGCCGCTGATCGGCACGCTGGCGATGCGCCAGGCCATGACGGCCGTTATGGACATCGCCGGACTGCCCGCGCAGCTTCCGCCTGCGACGCTCTGGGGCGTGAGCGAAATCTTCGGCCTGCACTGGGGCGCCGTGGGCTGGAGCGAAGAAGCGGCCCGCCGCGCCGGATTCAATGTGATCCCGCTTTCCCTGCCGGTGCGCAGCCGAGATCCCTTCATGCCCTCGGGCAAGGACGCCGTTTGGAAGGTCGTTCTCTCCACGGGCGAAGACGAGGGATTCAAACCCGGCCAGATCCTCGGCTTCCAGATCGTCTCGGCAGGCGACAGCCCCGTCCACCTCGCCGAACGCTTCGTGGACATCGTCGCGCGGCGCGAGACCGTACAGGACCTTTTCGGACATTATTTCATCCACTCCCCCGCGCATAACTCCGTGGACGACCCCTTCCTCGCCCTCATCGCTCTGGCGATGGAGAAAATGCCGCGCCGCTGACGCGGAAATATCCATGCCGCTTCAGTGCCTTCGAATGAAAATCGATCGAACAAAAAACACTTGACGAGGGGAAGAATTCTGTTATATACTTTCGACGTAAGAAAAGTATATGAATCCATAGCATACTAAGTAAAAATCCAAAGTTTTTTGCGCCAGTAAAAGTATCTGAGTAAGCAAGTAAAAACAGGCCGCGAGGGCTTGCTTTCACTTGCTTTTATTTTTTCATCGGATGAGGAGAGTGATGCCATGGTAACGTGGGAGAATTTCATGATCCCCGACAACGAAACCGATCTTTGCCGTTTGGTGATTCTCCTTGCCATGACGCCGAATCAGGACGTCGAGAAGGAAATCATCGCGCAGTATCAAAAACTTGGCCTGCGCAGCGCCGCGACGACGATTTCGGGGTTCGGCATCGACAGCCAGACGAGCATCGTGCGAAGCGTGGTCAATCTCTGTCTGAACACGAACGTGATCGAACGCAAGAGGTCCCATGTTCATCCGGTCTGCCACTGCGTCCTCGAAACGGCGCAGAGTACCCGCGCTTCCGACGCCATCGGCCAGAACTTCTGTTTCAAAGCGGCCGTCGTGCGGCGCAGGGAAGAGTTCACGCTGTGCTTCTACGGAAACCTGGCCATGCATGAGCTGTCGGGACACAAATCCATCGGCGTCGGCTATCAGATTCTCGGCAATTGATTTTTGTACCGACAATTAAATACAGTATCCAGTACGGCACCACGATAAACGTTTTCTCAGCAAGAGAGTAAAGCGCTGTTTCCGACGTTTCGGTCGGAGCAGAATGTTTTGCTCTCTTATTTTTTTACGCGCCCCGAGGGATTCGCCGCATCGTCACGTTCTGAACAGATTCGAGAAGGAGGAACTACTATGTCACACGAGAACTCTGCCGCCAAGTCCGGAACTTTTGTCACCCGCATGGGCAACGTCATGCTGCGCTGGTCGCTGAAATACATGCCGGACGCCAGTATTTTCGCCGTTGTGCTGACTTTTATCGCGTTTATCCTCGGGATCACGCTGACCGATCAGGGACCGATGCAGATGATCCAAAATTGGTACAAGGGATTATGGGAACTGCTCGGCTTCTCCATGCAGATGTCGCTCATCGTCATCACCGGTTCCTGCGTCGCCAACGCCCCTCTCGTCAAGAGATGGATCGACGGGCTGGCGGGAATCCCCAACAGCGGACGTTCCGCCGCTTTTCTGGTCACATTCGTCAGCGTCGTCGTCTCCTTTGTTCACTGGGGGCTGAGCCTGATCGTCGGCGCCATTCTTGCCAAGGAGCTGGCCCGCAATCTGCGGCTCAAGCGCATCCCCTTTGAGTACGGGCTCCTGGCCGCCGGGGCTTATGTGGGACAGATGACGTGGCAGGGGATGCTCAGTTCCTCGGTCGGTCTGTTTATCGCCATGCCGGGACACGTTCTGGAAAAAACGATGGGCGTCGTGCCCATGTCGCAGTTCATGCTCAACCCGATGAACATCGCCGTCACCGTGGCGCTGGCGATCTTTCCCGCCATCTTCGCCGCCATGCTGCAGCCGAAGAATCCCGACGAGTTCATGCCCCTTGACGAAAACGCCGTCTGCGCCATTGAAAAAGAAGACCTGAAAGTCAAGCGCCGTCCCGAGAATCCGACCGTCGGCGACGTTCTCAACTACAGTCCGCTGATTTCCCTCGCGCTTTGCGCCATGGGCTTCGTTTACATTTTCTGGGCTTTCAGCCGGAAGGGGCTGGGCGCCCTTGACTTCAACATGCTCAACGCGCTCTTCCTGTTTGTTGGCATTTTGCTCTACGGCAACATCGCCAACTACGTGCAGGCCGTCAAGGATACGACTGCCGGCGTGGCCGGCATCATCTTCCAGTTTCCGCTCTACGCCGGCATCATGGGCATCGTCAAATACTCGGGACTCGTGCTGATCCTTGCCAACGGCATCGCTGCCATCAGCACCAAGGGGACCTTCTACCTGTGGACGTTTCTTTCTTCCTCGCTGGTCAACATGTTCGTGCCCTCCGGCGGCGGGCAGTGGGCCGTCCAAGGGCCTATCGCCATCGAGTCGGCCAAGCTGATGGGCGCCGATTTGGTCAAAACGAGTCTGATGGTCGGCTACGGCAACACATGGACCAACATGGCGCAGCCCTTCTGGGCCATCGCCCTGCTGGGCATCACCGGGCTAGAAGCGAAACACATCATGGGCTACAGCATGGCGATCATGCTGCTCAGCGGCTTCATCTTCGTGCTCGCCGCCGTTCTGCCCTTCTAAAGGGAGGTCGTCCCCGTGACCAGTTTCGACTTCATCGAAGCGACCGTCGCCAAAGTCCACGCCGCCTATTTGGACGGTTCGTTGACCTGCCGCGCGCTGTGTGAATATTATCTGAAGCGCATTGAACAGCTGGAGCCGCGGATCAATTCCATCATCTGCGTCAATCCTAAGACGCTGGAAGAAGCCGACCGCTTCGACGCGTACGTAAAGGAAAGACGCCGGCTTTGCGGGGCGCTTCACGGCATCCCCGTAATGCTGAAAGACAACTTCAACACGACCGACATGCCCACGACGGCGGGAAGCGTCGCGCTGAAGGGCTGGGTGCCGCAAAAAGACGCCTTCGTCACCAAAAGGCTGCGCGAAAGCAGCGCGCTGATCCTCGCCAAGACGAACTTGCACGAGTTCGCCATCTGGGGCGAAACGGTCAGCTCTATCCTCGGCCAGTCGGTCAATCCGTACGATCCGACGCGCACGCCCGGCGGCTCTTCCGGCGGTACCGGCGCGACGATCGCCGCCAACATCGGCATCGTCGGCCTGGGCACCGACACGATCAACTCGGTGCGTTCGCCCGCCTCGGCCAACAGCCTTGTAGGCATCCGTCCCACGATCGGCCTGGTTTCGCGGGCCGGGATCGTGCCTTACTCGCTGACGCAGGACACGGCCGGACCGATCTGCCGCACCGTGGAGGACGCGGCGCGGTGCCTCAGCGTCATCGCCGGCTACGACCCCGACGACGCGGAAACGGCGTGGGGCGTCGGCCACGTCGTGGAAGACTACGCAAAGTATCTCGACGAAAACGCGCTGCCGGGCAAACGTATCGGCGTGCTGGAAAGTCTTTTCGGCAAGGAAGACGTCAACCGCTCCACCAACGCCGTCATGAGCGAAGCCATGAAGGTATTCGAGGCCAACGGCGCCACGCTGGTTCCCGCCAGGGACGACATCGACCAGTCATGGCTGACCAGCGAGACGTCCGTGCATCTCGACGATTTTCGCCGCGATCTGGACAGCTATCTCAGGGGACTGCCTACCGACTGGCCCGTTCACAGCATGAAGGAAATCCTCGACAAAGGGTTGTTCCACCCTTTCTCGGAAAGCAACATGCGCGACGCGATGAAGCTCGAGGTCGGTACTCCGCGTTACCTTGAAAAGATGTACAACAAGATCGGGCTCCGCACTCGCGTGCTGAAGATCATGGCCGATCTGCGGCTCGACGCGATGATCTACCCCCACCAGCAGCAGCTGGTCTGCAAATGCGGCGACAGCCAGCGGCAGCGCAACGGCGTGCTCTGCTCGTCCACGGGGTTCCCTTCGGTCTGCGTGCCGGCGGGATTCGCTCCCGACGAAAACGCGCCGGTCGGCGTTCCCGTCGGCATGGAGATCATCGGCCGTCCATGGAGCGAAGCTCTGCTCATCTCCATCGCCTACGCCTTCGAACAGCATTCGCATTTCCGCAAGCCGCCGGCATTGTAAAACAAGTCTAACGCCATAGAATAAAAGAGCCGTCAGACCTCTTTCTCGGATCTGACGGCTCTTTCATGATCTCTATTCCTTCCTCTCAGAGGGACATGGGACACGATAGGCGATCGCCGTCAGGACGGGGATCACGATCAGCGTCAGCACTGTGCTGACCGTCAGCCCCGACATGATGGTCACCGCCATCGGGCCGAAAAGCCGATCACGGACCAGCGGAATCATGCCAAGCACTGTGGTCAGCGCCGACATGGCCACGGGGCGCACGCGGCTGACGCCGTCCGCGACGATGGCCTCGTAGCGGTCGCGACCGGCGGCGAAATCCGCGCTGACCTGATCAAGCAGCACGATGGAATTTTTCGCCAGCATGCCGACCAAACTCAGCACGCCGACGATGGCCACAAAGCTCAGATCCATGCCGGCGACGCGGATGCCCCCGGCGATGCCGGTAATGATCAGCGGCAGCGAGAAGAAAATGATCAGCGCCTGGCGGAAACCGTTGAACAGGAAGACCATGATGGTGAACATCACGACCAGAGCGGGGACGAAAGCCGTCGCCATGCCGCCGACGGCGTCGTCGAACATTTCTTTTTCGCCGCCCCATTCCAGGTGATAGCCCACAGGCAGCTCGATCGCTTCGATGGCGGGACGCACGCGCCGCAGCATGGCGTCGGCGTTGTCTCCCAGCTTCACTTCGCTGGCCACGGTAATCACGCGGCTGCGATCGCGGCGCACGACGATATCGTCCTCAAAGGTCACGTCCAGCGACGACACGACGGTCCCTAGAGGCACCGACGCCTGGGCGGCCGGAGCCCACAAGGGCAGCGCGCTGAGCAGGTCGACGCGGTGGCGCTCTCCCGGCACGAGCGCGGCCAGAATGGGCAGAGAACGGTCACCGTCGCGGAAAACGCCCACCGGAGCGCCGGTCGTCGCTACGAGAATAGCCTGATTGATCATCGGGCGCGTCAAACCAAGATTCTGCATCTGATCCTTCAGCACGTGAGGGCGGAACACCTCGACGGGATCGCGCCAATCGTGGCGGACGAAGTTCTGGCTGGGATCGTCCTCCATCACGGCGACGGCCTGCGCGGCCAGCCGACGCAGCACGGCGGGATCGTCGCCGTAGAAGCGGGCTTCGATCTTGGGAGTCATGCCGCTGCCGCGGGCAAAGTTGCGGCACGTCCCGCGGATGGAGGGCATATGGTCGGCGATGTATCGTTCAGTTTTCAGCAGCACGGGACGCGTCTGCTCCTCATCCCGCACTTCCACGACCAGCTGCGAAAAAGCGTTGTTGGGATCGGGCGGCGAATAGGTGAGCATGAAGCGCAAGCTGCCGCCGCCGATGAAGCTGGAAACGTTTTTTACCTCCGGCTGAGAGCGCAGATACCGTTCCAGCTCGGAGGTCGCCTGACTTTGGGCTTCCAGCGTCGAGCCCTGGGGCCCCCATAGGTCGGTCATGAAATAGACCGTGTTGGAGTCGGGAAAGAACGACTGATCGAGACTGGCGAACTGCATCGTGGCCGCGGCGAACAGCGCCAGCGTCGCTCCTACGGTGACGGCGCGGTAACGCAGGCACCACTCGAGCGCCGCGCGATACGCTCGGAACAATCCGCGGTCGTAAGGGTCTTTCTCCTGTTTCTTCGCCTTCAGCATCATTTGCCCGAACACCGGCGTCACCGTCAGCGCCGCCACCCAGCTGAGCGCCATGGAGATCCCCACGACGGACAGCAACGAGCCGCAGAACTCCCCCGTCATGTCAGGCGACAGCCCGATCGGAGCGAACGCCATGACGGCGATGAACGTGCCGCCCAGCATGGCCCATTTGGAACTTTCGACCGCGTCGGAAGCGGCATCTTCTACCGCCATGCCGCGCTCCACGCCGACCAGCATGCCTTCGGTGACGACGATGGCGTTGTCCACCAGCGAGCCCAGCGCGATGATCAGCGCCGCCAGCGAGACGATCTGCAAAAAGATCCCCGCCTGATTCATCACCGCCACGGTTCCCGCGACGGTGAGCAGCAGCACGACGCCGATCAGCAGTCCCGACCGCAGCCCCATGAAGATCAGCAGCACGCCGATGACGATGGCGAGAGACTCGCCCAGGTTGACGATGAAGTCATTGATCGATGCGGTTACCTGATCGGATTGCATATAGATCTCTTCCAGTTCCATGCCGACAGGCCGGTGGATCTCCAGCTCTTCGAGCCGCTGCGACACGGCACGTCCCATTCTCACCACGTTGCCCCCGGTCACCGTGGCGATGCCGACACCCAGCGCAGGACGGCCGTTGAAGCGCATCATGAACGTCTGCGGATCAAGAAAATCGCGCCGCACCGAGGCCACTTCCTTGAGACGGATCAGTCGGCCTCCGGCTCCGCCGATGACCAGATCGCCAATGTCCCCCACGGAAAGGATGGCGCTGGTCGGCGAAATGCGCACATAGCGTTCGCCCGTGATCGTGCTGCCGATGGCGGAAAGGCTGTTCTGCTGATTGAGCACGGCGAAGACCGAAGCCGGCGACAATCCCAGCGAAGCCATGCGGCTGGACGAAAACTCGACGTACACGCCTTCCTTCTGTTCGCCGAGGATCTGTACGCTGGCGACCTCGGGCACGAGCACGAGCTGTTTTTTGAGAAAATCGGCGTAATCCCACAGATCCTTCATCGTGTAACCGTCGCCGATCAGCGCGTAAAACTGGCCGTAGACGTCGCCGAAGTCGTTGTTGATCAGAATCGCGCTGCCTGCCGGCATATTCGGCTGCACGTCGTTCAGCTTCTGGCGCAGGATGTCCCATACCTGAGGAAGTTCCGACGAATCGTATTCGTCCTTGATGTCTACGTAGATAAGCGCCATGCCCGGCATGGAACGGGAGCGGATGTGCTTGACTTCGCCCATGGACTGTACGGCGTCTTCGATGCGGCTGGTCACCTCGCGCTCGGTTTCGTAGGCCGTCGAGCCGGGATAGACGGCAGTGACCACGGCCGTCTTGATCGTGAAGGCCGGATCTTCGAGCTTGCCGATCCGGAAATAAGCGACGATGCCCGCCACGGCGGTGAGAGCGCAGAGAAACAGCACCACGGCGCGGCGTTTGATGCTGGCGCGCGCGATATTCACTTTTCGATCCTCCATTTTCATGGTCGAACTAGGGCTTGTTTAAAAAACGTCAAAGTTGCCTAAATCGATCCAATCGCTTAAACTTTTCTCATGGAAGAGAGAAGATATGAACTGACCTCCAGCGAGTGGAATCGAATCAAGAGAATGCTGCCGCCCGAACACCCGAAATCAGGTCAACGTGGACGCCCGGCAAAATACGATAACCGCAGGATCA
>NZ_RAWT01000071.1:0-9397 GCF_003612005.1 Pyramidobacter sp. CG50-2 | reverse complement strand
TCGTCGCCCGTGTCTCTGTTTTTTTCTTCCTTACTTCTTCCTTCTTCTCTTTTTCTCTTCCTTTCTCCGCTCGAAAAGCTTCGTTTAAAAGCTTCGCTCAAAAGCTTCGCTTGAAATCTTCGCTCGAAAATCGCCGGCCCGCTGCGGAAAATCCTTCCCGCCGCGGGCCGGCCTTTTTTATAAACTCTGCTCGCTTCGGCCTTGTGGTGTTTCTCTTTCAACCGCCGATTTGGGAGGAAAATAAATTTCAGGGCTTCACAAATGAGAATTTTGTGGTACAATTCCTCGTGTACTCACGAAAGAGGGCCGCTAGCTCAGTTGGTCAGAGCACTCGGCTGATAACCGAGAGGTCAGAAGTTCAAATCTTCTGCGGCCCACCATGGTCGGTTCACCACGACTTTCGTCGTGGTTTTTTTTTTGCTTTTTTTCGGCTGAAGCAGGATCTGTTACGGCCGTATGGGCGGCGTCGGCGAAATCCGCAGGGGGATCTTCACGCTGAATTTAAAAATAGGAGAAAATACCAATTTGTGGCGGAGCGCCCGGTTTCTTTTCGCAAAATGGCTTAAATTCTGTTATAGTTAACGCAGTGGGTCGTTCTGTCGTTTTTTCGGCGGGACGGCGAAAGGAGTTGATACCATGTTTTGCGGCGCGTTTGCCGTTGCTCATGGGCATCTTGAAATGGGGAGTTTGTTCGCGAAAGGCGGACGAACGTAAATGATGCGCGTCGATATGCATTTTCACAGTCTCTGTTCTGATGGGAGCGATTCTCCCGAAGCGCTGGCGCGTCTTGGCAAAAAACGCGGGCTGGCGGTGATGTCCCTGACCGATCACGATACGATGAAGGGCGTTCCCGCCTTCATGTCGATGTGCCGCAAGTTGGGCATCAGAGCTGTTTCGGGAGTGGAGATCTCCGCGGAATATCCGCGGACACTGCATATCTTGGGCTATAATTATGATCCTCAGGACGAAGAGTTTCGTGCGGCGCTGGCAAAGATCCAATATTATCGTGAGGAGCGCAACCGTCGGGTTCTTGCCAAGTTGAACGAACTGGGGATCCCCATAACGCTGAAGGACGTTCAGGATGAAGCGGGGAAGGGCGTTGTCGGCCGTCCGCATTTTGCCTATGCGCTGATCCGCAGGGGGATCGTCCGCGACGTGCCGACGGCCTTCTCGGAGTATTTGGGACGGGAAGGGAAGGCGTACGTTCACAAGGTCAGTTTGTCGCCTGAAGAAACGATCCGCGCGATCCATCGTGCGGGCGGCCTTTCCGTGCTGGCGCATCCGGTGCAGACGTGCTCGGATATCAAGGAACTGCCGGACATTCTGCGCTGGCTGAAATCGCTTGGGCTATGGGGGCTTGAATGTTACTCGGGGCACCACAGCAGGGAGCAGAGCGAGGCCTACAAAGCGCTGGCGGCGGCGAACGGCCTCGAGGTCACGGCGGGGTCCGATTATCATGGCAGAGGGCGCCCGGGATACCATTTCGGCGTGTCGGTTCCTGAAAATCTTTTGCCGTGGGCTCGATTGGGGTTGAGGATGTAGAGGGCGCCTGGATGAATATCGACACGGCGCGGCGTTTGCTCGAGCGCATGCTTTCTAGTGCCAAAGCCGGCGGAGCATTGGCGGAGGAATGTGTCTGGTGCGGTTATGGCAGTCGTTCGTTTTCGGTCTGCGATGAGGCGCTGGAAAAAAGTCATTCTTCGATTTCCGAGTGTCTTGGGCTGCGCATTCTGGACCGGAAGCATCGCCAGGGCGTAGCGAGCCTTTATGATATCGACGACCGCGCCGTCGCCGTGCTGTGCGAAAACGCTTTTCGCAATGCGCGGCATGGCGCCGCGGAGGACGACGTCGTCTTTGCGAGGACACAGCCGGCAGTTCCGGCGGTCGATCTGGGCATTTACGATCCTGGGTTGGTCGCGTGGGATCCTCGGGAACAGATCGAGCTCTGTCTGCAAATGAGTCGTCAGGCCCGAGCTCTCGACCGACGTGTGCGCACGATGCGCGATGCCAGTGTTTTTATCGGCTGGGAAGAATCGTTGACGATCAACAGTTATGGCGTTTCCTGTCAAAGTCGTTCCACCGCCGGCGGGATCGGCGTCACAGTAATGGCGGAGGACGGCGAGGCCGTCGAGATTGGCGGAGCGAGTCTGGACGGGCGTTCTCGGGCGGCACTCTCTTCCCGGCTGCCGGTCGACGAGGCTGTCGCGCGCACGGTACGCCTGCTGCACGGTGAGCCTTTGCCGACGGGGCGCTATACGCTCATCCTCGAGCCGGAGGTTGTCGCTTCCTTTCTCGAGGGACTGGCAGTGCTGTTTTTCGCCTCGAATGTCTGCAAAGGGCTGACGCTTCTGGCTGACAAAATGGGGGAACAGGTGGCTTCGCCCGTCGTGACGCTTGTGGACGACGGACGGCTGTATGGCGGCATGGGAACGGCCGCCTGCGACGCCGAGTGCGTTGCTACGCAGCGGACGGTTTTGCTTGACCACGGCCGTCTTGTTTCCTGGCTGAGCAATTTGCAATACGGAAAACGGCTGGGAACGATTTCGACGGGGAACGGCAGCCGCGGGCTCTCCTCCGTGCCCGACGTCGACGTGAACAACCTGTTCGTCGTGCCCGGGAAGCGTTCGGCGGAGGAGCTTGCGGCGGCTTACGACGGCTGCTTCCGTGTCACTGAGTTGATGGGGCTGCATACGGTTGACTCGGTCAGCGGAGATTTTTCGCTGGCGGCGCGCGGGCTGTATCATAAGAACGGCGTTTCCCGCCCCGTCTCCGCGGTGACGATCGCCGGGAATCTGTGCGAATTCCTGAATAAAATTATTGAAGTCGGCGGCGATTTACGGTTCTATGACCGTTTCGGCGGCTGCACAATGGTGGTGGACGATATTGCGGTGGCTGGAAAATAAATGTTTGAACGTTGCGCTTGTCATTTTCCTTTGCCTTTGGGTCGTTTCGAGCGCCGGCGCAAGCACGTGGCAGTGGAGCGGTGCCGGAGTTTCCGGAAGCGTCGAGGTGAAGGAGTTTCATTCGCTCCGCATGGCTGCGGCGGACCAGATAGCGGCGGGGCTTGGATACCAGACCCGGCGGGAAAAAGAGGAACTGGTCGTGCAGGCTCCCGTCGGGCTGCGCTTCGTGCGCGGCGCGGCGGTCGTGTGGATCGGGTACAGCGTCGTCGCTCTGCCGGCACGGGCGCGTATGGAAGATGGGCACTGGTGGGTTGACACTGACACGGTGCTGAGCGTGTTCTCGCAATTTCTGAAGAGAAACGGGCGGAACGTGGCCTTGCAATGGTCAGGGGCGGGAAAGCGGCAAACGCCTCCGGTGGAGCGGGGATCGGGCGATCGGAAGAAAACGCCCGCCAACGACGCGCCACAGCGGGGACCGCTCCGGCGGGAACAGCAAAAGGCGCAGGATCTTCCCCGGCTGAAAGCGCTGAGGTGGGGCGGCGATCATGCCGACGTGCGGGCTGTTATCGATCTCGAGGGCTCTGCCGAACCTTCATATACCGTTCGGGATGAAACGCTGACCGTGGTGCTTGCGCCGATGAAGGCCTCGCAAAGGCGCGCCCTCAAATCCGCGCGTTCCGACATCGCCCTGTCGGTTAAGAACGATTCCACGGCGCGGCTGGATTTTTCTTTTCCCGGCAGAACGGTCAAAGTCTTCACGTTGAGCGATCCTTATCGCCTTGTCATGGATTTCAAGCTGGACGACACAACCTCGCGTCGAAACGAAAGCGGGGAGTTTTCCGCGAGGGACGGAAGCCAGAAGGATGATAAGAAGCTGGGCGCGAAAGGCGGAGAGGACAAATCTCGTGAAAAAAAGCCGCCTTCTCCGGCGCCGCGTTCCCGCAAGGGCAAGAAACTCGTCGTCATCGACGCGGGGCACGGCGGCAAGGATCCCGGCGCCATGGCGCACGGGTATCGGGAGAAGGATCTCGCCTTGCAGATTGCCAAGCGGGTGGCGAAAGAGCTGCGTTCGCGAGCGGTGACCGTGCGCATGACCCGGGAAGGGGATACGTATCCCACGCTGCGGGAACGCACGCAAATGGCGAACGACTGGAAGGCGGACGTGTTTATCAGCATCCATCTCAACGCCCTGCCCAAAGGGCGCCATTCCAAAGGCGTGGAAATCTATATCATGGCCCTGCCGACCGACAAAGACGCCATGACGCTGGCGAGAATCGAAAACGCCGAGATAGCCGAGGACAGTTCCGGCAAGAAGGGATCGTCGGACAAGAGAACTGAGATGCTGCTGTCGATCTTGGGCAACATGCAGCAGAATGCCAAGATCGACGAAAGCACCGATCTGGCCGAGGAGCTGTTCAAAGCGGGGCAGGAGAGCCGGCTGGACATGAAGCGAGTCGCTCAGGCGCCTTTCTGGGTGCTGCGCGGCGCGGTCATGCCGTCGGTGCTGATCGAGACGGGATTCATCACCGAGCTGTCGGAAGCGAAGCGTTTGGCGCAGCCGGCGTATCAGCAGCGGATGGCGGAATCGATCGCATCAGGTATAATAAACTTCATCAACCGTTAATTCCCGAGAGTCCTTGGGAAAGAGATCCTATTTGAGGAGTGATCGACAGTGAACGATGAGATCTCGCGCCGGCCGCGAACGCCCGACCGTGAGGAATATTATCAGCCGCGGCGGCGCGCGCCGCTTTTCCTGCGCGTGCTGGCGCAGCTGAGCGTGATGGTGATCTTTCTGGCGGCAGGTTATTACGGGGCCGATCTGTTTTTGAAGATGCTTGATCGCAAGAACGTGCTCAAGCAGGAAAATGTCGTCTCCAACACGGAGGATCTGCAGCGTCTCCTGGCGGCCGAGGATTCGAACGACAGCGTCGTGGGGCCGCGCAAAGAGCTTGCGGTCTACCCGCTTGGACGCGACGGCATGGTGAAAGCCAGCTTGAAAGTCCTGTCCGAGGTGCAGGAAGACGAGATCATCCAGGCCGTGAACGCGATCTTCCGGGAATCTTCGGAAAGCTGGGCCAACGTCATGGAGGCAAAGCATGTCTATCGAGACGGCATCGCCGTTTATCTCGATCTGCCGCAGGGGTTCGCCGCCGGCCTGGGAAAGATGTCGGAAGAGCGCGCTTTGCTGATGCTGACGGGGATCGTGCGCACGGTCGTGGAGAATTTCCTGCCGGTCAAACAGGTCTATTTCCTTCAGGAAGGCCGCTGGGTGCAGAACGTCGGCTCGATTCGCCTTTCCGACCCCTGGGGATTGGAAAACGCGAACGGCTGAGTGAGAGATCAGCGCGCGGGAAACGCTCGTGCGCGCTGATCTTGTATTTTTTTTTCAAAATTCTCGCGGGCAGAAAAAACTGCTTATCGTTTTATTTATGGAGGCGAAAAGAGATTCATACTTTGACGAGAGAACGGGCCGACGCACTTCGCCCCGTGACCATGGAACGGAACTGGAACATTTACTCCGAAGGGTCCTGCGTGATTTCCTGCGGGCGCACCAGAGTGCTCTGCACGGCCACGGTGGAGGACAAAGTGCCGCCCTTTTTACGCGGACAGGGCAAAGGCTGGGTGACGGCCGAATATTCGCTGCTGCCGCGTTCGACGGCGGTGCGCGTGCCGCGGGATGCCGCAAAAGGGCGAGTCAACGGACGCAGCCAGGAGATCCAGCGCCTCATCGGCCGTTCGCTGCGCGCCGCCGTGGATCTCGACGCGCTGGGCGAGCGCTGCATCACGCTCGACTGCGACGTGATCCAGGCGGACGGCGGCACGCGTACCGCTTCGATCACCGGCGCCTATGTGGCGCTGGTCGACGCGCTGCGCTGGCTGCGCGGGCAGGGGGCTTTCGAGAAATTGCCGCTCAAGTCGTCGGTGGCGGCCGTCAGCGTCGGAAAGGTGCGGGGACGGCTGCTGTTGGATCTGTGTTACGAGGAAGACAGCACCGCCGAGGTCGATTTCAACGTCGTCAAGAACGGACAGGGCGATTTTATCGAAGTGCAGGGAACGGGCGAAGGCGGCGTGTTTTCCCGCGAGGAGATGGCGGGGATGCTCGATCTGGCGTCGGCGGGAATCCACGAACTGACGGCGTTGCAGCGCCGCACGCTGCAATGGGACGACGGGGAGGTCCGTTAGATGATCGTGATGGACGGGGTTTCGCTTCAAAAGCTGGTGATCGCCAGCGGCAACCGGCACAAGTACGAAGAGTTTCGCGCCCTTCTGGCGCCGCTCGGGATCGAACTGATCTTCGGCGGCGATTGCGAACGCCCGTTGAGCGTGGAGGAGACCGGCGCCACTTTTCTGGAAAACGCGGCGCTGAAAGCCTGCGCTTGGGCAAAGCATACGGGGCTGCCCGCCATCAGCGACGACAGCGGCATCGAGGTGCGCGCGCTGAACTGGCAGCCGGGCATTTATTCTTCGCGCGTCGGCGGCGAAGACGACGAAGCCTGCCGCCAGTGGCTGATCGCCAACATGGCCGGCGAGTCGGACCGTTTCGCGCGTTACGCCGCGGCGCTCGTGCTGGCTTTTCCCGACGGAAGCGTTCATTGGCAGACGTTGGCCTACTGCAACGGCCGCGTGATTCAGGAGAAGCGCGGCGGGAACGGCTTCGGTTACGACCCGCTTTTCATTCCCGAAGGATATGACCTGACGTTCGGCGAGCTGCCGGCGGAGACGAAAGCGAAATTATCGCACCGGGCCAAGGCGTCGCAGGCTTTTATCGAGATGCTGCACCGCCTGAAAAGTTGAAAATCAGGCGCGCAGACATTCCTCTTGAGGTCGCCCCGTTGGCCGATTTCCCTCCGGCGGGACTTTGTGGTACAATCATTCGGAATTCATCGGGTAAGATGGATACGAACGATTCAGCAAAAATTTTCGGAGGTGCGCTCCAGTGAAAACTTTTCTTTCCATTGTCCAGATTCTTCTTTGCGTGGTGCTGATGGCCGTGGTTTTGCTTCAGCCGCGCAAACAAGGCCGCGGCGGTATCTTCGGCGGCGCCACGCTGGCCGATCCGACGGCCAATCAGTGGGCGCGTTTCTCCGGCCTGTCCAAGATCACCGTGATTGTCTGCGCCCTGTTCATGCTCAACTCGCTTGCTTTGATCATTCTCTGATACGAAAGGGACCCGCGATCAATGTCAACTGCAAGCATCGAAACTCTGAAAGACGTCGCGTCGGTAGAAGTTTCCCCTGACCGTCTGCCCAGCGCGACGCACGAGGAAATCCTCAACGGTCTGACCACGGACATCTATTTCATCAGGACCCGCGATCTGCTTGACCATATGGGCCTTCTGAACACTCCCGTCGTGGCGGAGGTCTTCGCCCGCCGCAGCGGCATTTTCGCCGGCGTGGAGGAGACGGCTCGCCTTCTTCGCGGGAAAAACGTCCGCATCGACGCCGTTCCCGAGGGCACGCCCTTCAAGCCGAAAGATACGCTGATGCGCCTGACCGGGCCGTACGGCGCCTTTGGCATGTACGAGACCACGCTGCTGGGCATGCTGGCGTCTTCGACCGGCTGGGCGACGGCGGCCCGCGAATGCGTCGACGCCGCGGCCGGCAAACCCGTGCTCTGCTTCGGCGCGCGGCATGTCCATCCCGCCGTCGCGCCCGTGATGGAGCGTATCGCCGTGAAAGTCGGCGGCTGCGCCGGGGCGAGCTGCATCCTCGGTGCCAAACTGCTGGGGCAGAACCCCTCCGGCACCATCCCCCATGCCGCGATCCTGATGGCCGGCGACACTCTCAAGCTGGCCAAAGTGTACGACGAGATCACGCCGGCCGGCGAAACGCGCGTCGTGCTCGTCGATACGTTCAAGGACGAGAGTGAAGAAGCGCTCCGCGTCGCCCAGGCGCTTGGGCCGCATCTGGGCGCCATCCGCCTCGACACGCCCAGCGAGCGCGGCGGCGTCGGCCCCGAATTGATCCGCGAAGTCCGTTACCGCCTCGACATGGCCGGCTTCACACACGTCAAGATCGTCGCGACCGGCGGCCTGACGCCCGAGCGGATCCGCGTCCTTTCCGAGGCCGGAGCCGACACCTTCGGCGTGGGCAGCTACATCTGCCACGGCGCGCAGATCGACATGACGCTGGATCTCAAGGAAGTTGACGGAAAACCGGTGGCGAAACGCGGCAGATTGCCCGGACCACTGGACAATCCGCTGCTGGTGAGAGTATAATATCCAATTGTGAGAAACGCGCCTCCTCGTTCGAGCTTTGGTAGAGTTGTCACACACTTCCCTACGGCCTCTGATCGATGAAGTGACGGTTGCGCTCCAAACACTGGATCCCTTGGGTTCCCCAGAGCCCGGCGGTCCGATCTCATGCAGTATTTCAAAACAAGAACGTAAAAGGAGAGTGTTTCGAATGACCGGCAACCGGACATTCATGGCTCGTAAAGAGACCGTTCAGCGGAACTGGTTCCTGATCGACGCCACCGACGTCCCCGCGGGACGTCTGGCTTCGCGCGTCGCTCTGATCCTCACGGGCAAGAACAAGCCCATCTATACGCCTCACGTCGACACGGGCGACTTCGTCGTCATCATCAACGCCGACAAGGTCGGCCTGACCGGCAACAAACTGGAGACCTCCAAGGTCCACTCCTACAGCGGCTATCCCGGCGGATTCAAGGAAATGACCTACGGCGAAGCGATGAAGCGCAGCTCCGTGCGCCTGCTCGAACGCATCATCAAGGGCATGCTTCCCAAACACAATCACCTGAACTTCGGGCGCAAGCTGAAAGTCTACGCCGGCGCCGATCATCCTCACGCGGCTCAGAAGCCCGTGACGATCACTCTGTAAAGAAGGAGGAGATTCGATGGCTACTTCTTATTACTGGGGGACGGGTCGTCGCAAGAACGCGATCGCCCGCGTCCATATCGCTGCCGGCGAAGGCAAGTTCCTGATCAACGGCCGCGAGACCGCCGAGTACTTCCCCCGCCACAACTGGCTGAGCGGGGCACTGTCTCCTCTGGTCGTGACGGGGCTCGAGGGCAAAGTCGACGTGTTCGTCAACGCCCAGGGCGGCGGCCTCACCGGTCAGTCGGGCGCGATCAGCCTCGGCCTGGCCCGCGCGCTTCTGAAGATGAATCCCGATCTTCGTCCCGTGCTGAAGAAGGCGGGACTTCTGACCCGCGATCCCCGCATGGTCGAACGCAAAAAATTCGGCCAGAAGGGCGCCCGCGCGAAGTTCCAGTTCAGCAAGCGTTAATCCTTTTTCGACGGAAAGGCAGTTCGGCACGTTCGCGCCGGGTAAATTTTCAGAGTAAATGCAACCTCGTCAAAGTAAATGCGACGGAGTTGCATTTACTTTGACAGGACAAAAGCAGCAAGCAGTCATTACGAACACATAATAACGATCAAGATTGCGCTAACGGAGCAAATTCAAGGGGATGAAAAGCTGTTACGAGGAAATTGTCCGAAAAAAGAGCATACAAAAGTGCCCCTCAACTGAAA
>NZ_RAWT01000070.1:0-9865 GCF_003612005.1 Pyramidobacter sp. CG50-2 | reverse complement strand
CAGTTTGGCTTCGATCTTCTTGTTGCGATTCTTTTTCCGCGCTGCTTCGATTTCCGCCTGCTGTTCCGATGTGATCTCGTATTTTACGGGCATTCTCCATCACCTCGGGTGCATTATAACTGAGGTACGGGAAGTTTGGCTATACTATAAAGAAGTAGTATTAGTCGTTTGCTGAGGGCTGCTCCATGGGCTTCATCTGCGAAGGATCCATGGGCGGCAGGATGACGGGCGTGGGCAGGTTGGCCAGCGACACGAGCTGGCTGATCATGGCGCGCACATAGGGCAGCAGCATGGTCATGCCGTTGTCCTTGAGGATCGCCTCGCGGTCGGCGCCTTCGGCGTCGATGAAGAACACGCCGGTAACGTCGGCGATGATCTCGAATGGATAGTTGTTGTTCTCGGCGTCGTCGAACACGGTGACGCGGATGTTGAGGAACGTCGGCTCCTTGGGCGTGGCGCTCATGCGCACGCGCTGATCCAGTTTGATGGAAAGGGGGAGGTTCTCGTCCTTCTTGGGCTGAAAGTGGTGATTCATGTCGAACTGCAGGCTCTCGGCGCGAAAATCGGCAAGGCGGATCTCGTTCATAAACACAGGCTCCTTTAGGGGAAAAGTTTAGGATGGAAAATGGTGCGCGGCATGCTGCCGCTCATTATAACACGGATCGCTCAAAATCCAAGGGAGACCGTTTAAGGCGAAAGGGGAGCAATGCGGGGAGAAGGCTCGAAAGTCGGCCCGTGTCGGGCGAAGGGAGCGACGGACGGAATCTCCGAAAAGGAAGTGTCTTATTTGTTATGACCGGAAAAGCCAGCCAATCGACGCTGATGGATGTATAAAACGCACAAATCAAGAATGTGATTTCGAGCGCTTTATCTAGAAATGTTATAGTCCTCTTGCGGGAAAGAAAAATTTGGTTATAATGAACCCAGAACATCAAAAGAAGGAGGTGCGGCTTATGGGCAAACTCGCAGGCAAGAAATTGATCCTTCTCGGCGAGCGCGACGGTGTACCTGCGCCTGCTATGAAGGCTTGCTTTGAGAACAGTGGAGCCGAAGTCGTCTTCGAAGCAACGGAGTGCTTCGTCTGAACGGCTGCCGGAGCCATGGACTTGCAGAACCAGCAGCGCGTCAAGGATTGCGCTGAGAAGTACGGTGCTGAGAACTGCGTGGTCATTTTCGGTTCGTCCGACGCCGAAGGCGCCGAGATTTACGCCGAAACCGTGACCAACGGAGATCCCACCTTTGCAGGTCCCCTGGCCGGCGTCCCGTTGGGACTCGCCGTTTATGACATCTTCGATGAAGAGATTCGTGCTGAAGCTGATCCCAAGGCGTGGGAGGAGCAGATTTCCATGATGGAGATGGTGCTCGATCCCGAGGCGCTCGCCGCTGCCGTCAAAGGCATCCGCGATCAGTATTCCAAGTACAAGCTGTAATAAGAGCCTGTCAAACAAGCCGGTCCATGGACGAACGTTCATGGACCGGCTTGCTGTTTCGACAAGACCGAGGGGCTCGGCTGTTTTGTACTGGATTTTCGCAAAAAATGCCAAGGTTCCTCTGGTCTTTTTTTATAGCGCTCAAAGCGCGCTGAAAACTGATGGAATTGTGCGGTGACGTATTTTGGGCGGCATCGCGCGTTTTGCGTTTTTCCCCAGAGGGGCTGGGGACGGTTCGGCGTTTCGATCGGGAAACGGCATAAACTACCGTGCCTTGCCGAGGTAGGCCGCCTTGATGGCGGGGTCGTTGAGCAGGTCGCTACCCTTGCCCTGGACGCCGAGCGAGCCGGTCTCGAGGACGAAGGCGTAGTCGGCGATCTTCAGCGCGACGTGGGCGTTCTGTTCGACGAGCAGGATGGTGATGCCTTCGCGGTGCAGCGTCTCGATGATCTTGAAGATGTCACGGATGACGATCGGGGCGAGTCCCAGCGAGGGTTCGTCCATCATCAGCAGTTTGGGGCGCATCATCAGCGCGCGGCCGACGGCCAGCATTTGCTGTTCGCCGCCGGAGAGCGTTCCCGCCATCTGCCACGAACGCTCCTCGAGGCGGGGGAAGAGTTCGTACACGTGTTCGAGGTCGGCCGTCAGGTCGTCGCTGCGCAGGTAAGCGCCGATCCGCAGGTTTTCCTGCACGGTAAGATTGGGGAAGACGCGCCGCCCTTCGGGAACCATGCAGATGCCCTGCGACACGATCGCCTGCGGATCCTGCCCGCTGATGACGTTGCCGTCGTAGGTGATCGTCCCTTCCTTGATCGGCACGATCCCGCTGATGGCGCGCAGCGTGGTGGATTTGCCGGCGCCGTTGGCGCCGATGAGGGTGACGATCTGGCCTTTTTCGACGGAGAAGGACACGCCTTTCAGCGCTTCGATGCCGCCGTAGCTGACCTTCAGATCCATGATCTTGAGCAGGCTCATTCTTCGTCACCTCCCAGATAGGCTTTGATGACAACGGGGTCGTTCTGAACTTGCGCGGGCGTGCCTTCGGCGATCTGGCGCCCGAATTCGATCACGTAGATGCGGTCGGAGATGTTCATGACGAGGTCCATGTGGTGTTCAATGATGAAAACGGTCAGGTCGAAATCTTTCTTGATCTGTTTGATGAACTGCCCCAGCGCCAGCGTTTCCTGAGGATTCATGCCGGCCGCCGGTTCGTCGAGCAGCAGCAGCGTAGGGTCGGTCGCCAGCGCGCGGACGATCTCGAGCACGCGCTGTTTGCCGTAGGGCAGGCTGACGGCCATTTCGTCGCGCTCGTCGGCCAGGCCGACGATATCGAGCAGTTCCAGCGAGCGCTCGCGCATCATCGCTTCTTCCCGGCCGTTGAGGTGCAGCGTCGCGGTGATGAAATTGCTGGTGCGGCGCAGGTGGCGCGCCGTGAGCACGTTCTCGAACACGGTCATGCCCGAAAACAGGCGGATGTTCTGGAACGTGCGGGCGATGCCGAGCTTGGTGATCTGATCGGGCGTGGGGCGCAGCACGCCCGTTTTGTAGCGGTCGGCGTTAGTCCCCGCGTAAAGGGTTTTCATCTTGCCGGAAGGGTGGTTGCGCACGATCGGGGTGCCGTGGAAGGAGATCTCGCCGTTCGTGGGCGCGTAAATGCCCGTGACGGCGTTGAAGGCCGTGGTCTTGCCGGCGCCGTTGGGGCCGATCAGGGCGACGATCTCTCTTTCGTTGACGTCCATCGTCAGGTCGTTGACGGCGACGACGCCGCCGAACTGCATGGTGAGGTGGTCGAGATGCAGCACGTTCTTCGGGTTACTCATGGGGCGCCGCCTCCTTCGTTCTGCGCCGCCTGAACAGATCGGGCAGTTCCTTGGTGCCCATGATGCCGCGGCTGAAGAACAGCACGACGATCATGATGATGATCGAAAACACGACGAGACGGAACCCGTTGCGCAGCAGAGGCACCTCGAAGCCGTTGACGATCTGCTTCTCGTCGAGGAAGCGCAGCCACCACTCGGAGCAGGCCACGAACAGGAACGAGCTCAGGCACGACCCCGTCACCGAGCCGACGCCGCCGATGACGACGATCAGCAGGATCTCGTAGGTCATGGCCGCCGTGAAGCTCTTGGCCTGCACCGACGTCTGATACATGGCCAGCATGGCGCCGGAAATGCCCGTGAAGAACGAAGAAACGCAGAACGCCAGCTGCTTGTGCCGGGCCAGATTGATGCCCATGGCTTCGGCGGCGATCTCGTTATCTTTGATGGAACGCAGCGCGCGTCCGTAGGTGGAGTTGATCAACATCACCAGCAGCGCGATACAGAAGCCTGAAATCAACATCGGCACGGTCGTCGCCAGATAGACCGACACGGAACCGTCGGCGTTGAGGATATTGAAGTCGGTGAAGATCGTGAACAGCCTCAGCATGTTCGAGCCGTTCGTCAGCGGCCCCAGCTGGTTCCACTGGAAAATTGCGCGGATGATCTCGGCGAAGCCCAGCGTGGCGATGGCAAGATAATCGCTCTTCAGCCGCAGCACCGGCAGACCGATCAGCCAAGCGAACGCTGCGGCGACGAGGCCGCCGAGGAACATGGCGACGAACCACGGCAGCGTGAACTGGACGATGCCGCCGCCGAAATATTGATATACGATGGGGCGGGAGACGACGGGGATCGTGAAGATGCAATATACGTAAGCGCCGATCAGCATAAACCCGGCCTGTCCGAGCGAGAAGATGCCCGTGAAGCCGTTGAGCAGGTTCATCGCCACGGCGACGAGCGCGTAGACGGCCCCTTTCTTCAGGACCGTAAAGAGCATCGACCGCGGCGGCAGGCACTGCTCCGCTACGAACACGGCGATATAGATCGCCACGATGATGAGTACGCTGATGACGTTGGCTGTGCGTTGTTGTCTTTTGTCGATCATGGCCGTCACCTATACCTTGTCCGTATGTTCTTCGCCGAACAGGCCGGTGGGCTTGACGAGAAGAATGACGATCAGCAGCGCGAACGTGAAGGCGTCGGAGAACGTGGCCAGTCCCAGCGGTTTTGCGATAAAGCCGAGTCGGAACAGAATAACGTCCAGTCCTTTGATAAGATTCTCGCAGATGCCGATGATGAAAGCCCCGATGACCGCTCCGGGAATGGAGCCGATGCCGCCGAACACCGCCGCGACGAAGGCTTTCAGGCCGGGCATGGCGCCGGAAGTCTGAATGACCGTCGAATAGTTCGTGAAATACAGCACCGAGCCGACCGCCGCCAGGAAAGAGCCGATGACGAACGTCGCCGAAATGACCCGGTCGATCTTGATGCCCATCAGAAGGCTCGTCTCGAAGTCCTTGCTGACCGCGCGCATCGCCATGCCCAGCTTGGTGCGGTTGATCAGCATGACGAGGATGCCCGCCAGGAGCAGCGTCAGAAACGGCGTGATGATCGTGACCATCGTAGTGGTCGCGCCGCTGATGCGGACCGAATCCGAGATGAAAGGAATCTTTGGATAGAACTGGTTCAGGCCGCCCGTGACGTAGAGCACGAGGTTCTGAAGCGTGTAGCTCACGCCGATGGCCGAAATCATAACGCTCATCCTGGGCGCCGCGCGCAGAGGTTTGTAGGCGATGCGCTCGATGAAGAAGCCGATCAGCGACGTCAGGATCAGCACGACGGGCACCGAGACGTAGAGCGGCGCCGCAGCCGAGATATAGACCATCAGGATACCGGCCACCATGAACACGTCGCCGTGGGCGAAGTTGATGAGACGCAGGATGCCGTACACCATCGTGTAGCCGATGGCGATCAGCGCATACTGCCCCCCCACCGAAATGCCCGACAGCAGATAGGGAAAAACGGTTTTCCACATGAGGAGAACGACTCCCTTTCAGATTAGATTTCAACGCGGAAGGCGCGGCGGGGAAGAACCTGACAGCCTCGCCGCGCCCTCGTTCGCAATCGGAAAAACAACGCCTTCTTTTCTTTTTCTGAAAATATTACAAAGCGTTTTTGACGCCGCTTACTTTACGCCGCCCACATGATGCTCGGCCAGGAAGTCCCACTGGCCGGTCTCGGGATTGACGGTTTTGAGGAACGCCGAGTCGCGGATGGCGTCGCCGTTTTTGTCGAAGGAGATCATGCCGCTGACGCCCTTATACTTGACGCCCCACAGCGCCTTGTTCACGTCTCTGGGATCGGGGGAAGCGGAAGCCTTGAGCGCCTCGAGCGCCACATAATACGCGTCGTAGCCCATCACTGAAATCGCGGCGATCATGTCGTTGCCGCCGTTGTTCGTCATCGCTTCGGAATCGTCGTGCAACCACTGCTTGAATCCCTCGTCGAACTTGGGCGAGCCGCCCTCCTGGTAGAAGGTGGAGACGACCAGCTTGACCTTGGCGTCCTTGGCCGCTTCGGCCGTCTTGTTGCTGTCGAGCGTGTCGCCGCCGAGGATCGGGAACGTCGCACCCTGAGCGCCGGCCTGGGCGAGGATCTGCGTCGAATAGGCGAGCGAAGTGGGGCAGAAGAACACGTCCGCGCCGTACATCTTCGCGTTGGTCAGATAGGATGTGAAGTCCGAGTTGCCCGTGGGGAACGTGTCGGTAATCACCTTGCCGCCCAGCTTTTCGAAAGTCATCTTGAAATAGTGGCACAGGCCGACGTCGTAGTCGTTGCCCAGTTCGCCGAGGCAGTACGCCGTGCGCGCGCCAAGCTCGTTGTAGGCGTAGTCGGCGAGCACCGTTCCCTGGAACGGATCGAGGAAGCAGACGCGGAAATAGTGCGTGTTGCCCGCCGTCACCTGCGGGTTGGTGCAGCCGATGCCGATGGCGGGAACGCCGCCGTCGGCGAAGTAACGGGAACCGGCGATGGAAACGGCCGAACCGTAGGAACCGAGCACCACGGAAACGCCGGAACTGACCAGCTTCTGGGCCGCCGAAGGCGCCTTGTCGGGCGAGGAGCCGTTATCGGCGTAAATCAACTCGATCTTGTACGTCTCGCCGTTGATTTTCACCGTCGGCGTCTCACGGAGGCCGAACTGGGCCCCCAGAGCCTCCTGCTTTCCGCCCGCGCCGCTGTCGCCGGACGCCGGCTCGAAAATGCCGATGCGCACCACTTTCTCGGCGGCAAACGCCGCCGAGGCCGTCATGCAGAGCGTCAATGCAACCGCCAAAAACTTTTTCATCGCTGCATTCTCCTTTCGATATGTCTTGACTGCAACGAGCCTGAAACGCTTTGGGTACATCGGGCGTTCAGGCGGGAAAAACCTTCTCGCCGCAAAACGTTCCGGTGCCTCCGCCCTTTTCGGCGGCTTCGCGCGGCGAACGTGGGTTTTCGATACAAAGCACGGCGAGGACGAAAAATATCCTCGCCGCGCCCTCGATCATTGCTGAAATTTCAAACGGAAGCTCGCGTTATTTCGAAATCTTGTGCTCGGCCAGGAAGTCCCAGTCGCCCGTCTCGAAGTTGACGGTCTTGAGGAACGCCGAGTCGCGGATGGCGTCGCCGTTTTTGTCGAAGGAGATCATGCCGCTGACGCCCTTATACTTGACGCCCCACAACGCCTTGTTCACGTCTCTGGGATCGGGCGAGGCGGAAGCCTTGAGCGCTTCGAGCGCCGTGTAGTACGCGTCGTAGCCCATCACGGAAATGGCGGAAATCATGTCGTTGCCGCCGTTGTTCGTCATCGCTTCCTTATCGTCGTGCAGCCACTGTTTGAAATCTTTGTCGAACTTGGGCGAGCCGCCCTCCTGGTAGAAGGTGGAGACGATCAGCTTGACCCTGGCGTTCTTGGCCGCTTCGGCCGTCTTGTTGCTGTCGAGCGTGTCGCTGCCGAGGATCGGGAACGTCGCGCCTTGAGCGCCGGCCTGGGCGATGATCTGCGTCGAGTAAGCCAGCGACGTGGGGCAGAAGAACACGTCCGCGCCGTACATGTTGGCGTTCGTCAGATAAGACGTGAAGTCCGAGTTGCCCGTGGGGAACGTGTCGGTGACGACCTTGCCGCCCAGCTCCTCGAAAGCGAGCTTGAAGTAGTGGCACAGGCCGACGTCGTAGTCGTTGCCCAGTTCACCGAGGCAGTACGCCGTGCGCGCGCCGAGGGCCTTGTAAGCGTAGTTGGCGAGCACCGTTCCCTGGAACGGATCGAGGAAGCAGACGCGGAAATAGTGCGTGTTGCCCGCCGTCACCTGCGGGTTGGTGCAGGAAACGCCGATGGCGGGGATCCCCGCGTCGGCAAAGTAGCGGGAGCCGGCGATGGAAACGGCCGAACCGTAGGAGCCGAGCACCACGGAAACGCCCGCGCTGACCAGCTTCTGGGCCGCCGAAGGCGCCTTGTCGGGCGAAGAGCCGTTGTCGGCGTAAACCAGCTCGACGTCGTACGTCTCGCCGTTGATCACGACCGTCGGCGTTTCGTGAAAGCCGAACTGCGACCCCAGGGTTTCCTGTTTGCCGCCCGCGCCGCTGTCGCCGGACGCCGGCTGGAAAATGCCGATACGGACGACCTTATTCGCCGCCAGGGCCGTTGAAGCCATCATGCAGAAAGCTACCGCAAAAGCGCAAAATTTCCTCATTACTTTATTTCTCCTTTCGTGTATTATGTGGATAACGACGCTTAAAAGATTATAAGTTATTGAATAGAGGTTTTCAAGTAGAAAAACAGAAAATACAAATTATCCACGCGAAATATATTATCGACAGTCGGATTATTTGGCTCCGTCCCCGCGGTACGAAGAAAGCGCCCCCGTGTTCGGCTTTTTGATCAAGAAGCGGTATCAGTCCGGTTCCTGCACGTCCCATCGGACTCGCAGGCAGCAGATCAGCAGCGTCGCCGCGCTCAGCGCCCAGGTGATGGGATAGGCGGCGTAGAGCAGGCGGATGTCGTGATTGATGCGCAGCGCGACCGACAGATAGCCGACGCGGATCAGACACCAGCACACCAGCATGACCAGCATCGGTACGACGGCCTTGCCCAAACCGCGCAGGATGCCCGCCATGCAATGAGACATCGCCGGCAGAAAATAGAAGGGAGCGGCGATGCGCGACTGTGCGACGCCGAACGCGACGACCTCCGGCTCGGCGCCGAAAGCCATCATCAGCGGGCGGATGTTGAAGAGGATCAGCAGCGCCAGCAGCTCCGCCATGATCGCTCCGGCGCAGAGCGCGAAGACGGCGCCGCGGCGTGCCCGCTCATGCTGGCACGCTCCCATGTTTTGACCGATAAAGGTCGTGATCGACAGGGCAAAACTGGAAATGGGCAGGAAAGCGAATCCCTCCAGTTTCAGAAACGTGCCGCTGCCGGCCATGGCCATGGCGCCGAAAGAGTTGATGTGCGACTGGACGACCATGTTGGCAAAAGAGATGATGGAGTTTTGCAGCCCCGAGGGGACGCCCATGCGCAGGATCTGTTTCAGCATCGGCCAGTCGGGGCGCAGATCGCGCCATAACACGCGCGCCTCGCCGCCGTGACGGCTCAGGTGATAAAACCCCAGCGCGGCGCTGGCCGCCTGCGAGATCACCGTGGCAACCGCCACTCCGGCCACGCCCCAGCGGAAAACGACCACGAAAACCAGGTCCAGCGCCACGTTGACCAGCGAGGAGAAAATCAGGTAATACAGCGGATGCCGGCTGTCGCCGACCGCCTGGAGGATGCCGTTGACGCAGTTGTAGAGCACCACGGAAAGCAAGCCGCCGAAATAGATGCGGAAGTAGGTCAGCGAATTGGGCAGCACGGTCTCCGGCGTGCCCATCAGCCTGAGGATGACGGGCGAGAAGACGACGCCGAGCGCCGACAGCAGATCGCCCCCCAGGAGCGCGAAGAATGCCGTGGTGTGCACGGAAATGCGCAGCCGTTCGGCATCGCGTGCGCCGTAATAGCGGGCGATGATCACGCCGGCGCCAACGAATACGCCCTGCAGGAAGCCGATCAGCAGAAAGGCCATGTGTCCCGACGAAGCGACGGCGGCGAGGGCGTCGCTGCCGATGAAGTTGCCGACCACCAGCGAATCGACCGTGTTGTACATCTGCTGGAACAGGTTGCCGAGAAAAAGCGGCAGCGCGAACGTGAGCAGCGTTTTGGCGATGGGGCCCTGCGTGAGCAGCGCGGATTGATCTCTCATAGACGAAGCCTTCTCTCACGGATTTGGTTTTTATTTTATCAGAAAGGCAGGAAAATTTTGCCTTTTTGCGTTTTCTCGTCCGAAGCTATCGCCTTGCCTTTCCGGAACCGAACGGAAATTGCCCGGGAGCGGGATGGCGGATGTTTTATATTTTCATGGAAGGTGGTATATCCTTTTGACAGACGGAGTAAAATGATGTATTGTTACTTTGTTTAAAAGCGCGTTGCTGATGTTTTTACTATATAAACTGACAGTTCTAAAATGAAAGGGCAGGTAGATATCAATGGACAAGAACAGCGACAAGTACATCCGGGACGTTGACGCCGAGATCGCCGACATC
>NZ_RAWT01000100.1:0-1268 GCF_003612005.1 Pyramidobacter sp. CG50-2 | reverse complement strand
CCCCCCCCCCCCCCCCCCCCCCCCCCCCCCCCCCCCCCCCCCCCCCCCCCCCCCCCCCCCCCCCCCCCCCCCCCCTCCCTCGATGAAAAAAGCTTCTTAGCTGTCCTGAAAAACGGCACACTGACCGCCGTGGCGCTGGGGCTGATGCTGATGCGCCCCGTGCCGGGATCGGCGGCTCCAGCCACGAACCCTCCCGGCGAAGGCCCGGGCGTCGCCATCGGTGTTGATTCGTCGGCGAACCATGCGCAGAACGCGGCGATCGGTTACAAGGCTACGGCCAAAGGCGTGGGTGCATTGGCCGTGGGGGCCAACAACGCCGCCAACGCAGGCAACGCCACCGCACTCGGCGTCAACAACGTCGCCAATACCGGCAATTCCGTGGCGATCGGAGTGGGCAACAACGCGGCAGGAAACGACAGCGTCGCCTTCGGCCGCCTGAATACGGCGAAGGGCGCCTCCAGTGTCGCCATTGGGCGCGAGAACGCTGCCAACGGCTCGACGACTTACGCTTTCGGACTCAAGAATGCCGTATGGGGGAACTTTTCCCAGGCTTGGGGCTCGACGAACACAATTTCGGGTACGACTTCTTATGCTTTTGGTTATAACAATAAAATTGGGTCTAACAATGCCTATACCGTCGGCGAAAGCAACGTCAACACGGGCCTTCGTGCGACGGTCGTCGGCAACAGCAGTAAGGCCGGCGGGCAGGACGCCTTCGTCGGCGGGTACAACAGCGCCGTCGGTTCCACATCCAAGAACGCTGTCGTCATCGGTCAGGGCGCGCGCGTGGGAACGACCGGTTTTAAAAAGGTCACAGTTGATCCTGTGATCGGGGCAGTGACGGCCGAATACAACGGCGAAGTCGACGCTACCGACAGCGTGGCGGTCGGCTATAGCGCCAACGTGATGGCTTTGAACGGCCTCGCCCTCGGCCGCACGGCCAGCGTGACGCTGGCCGGTAAGAACGGCGTGGCGCTGGGCAGCGGTGCCAGCGCGCAGGCGGAAGACGGCGTGGCGTTAGGCACTGCTTCTGTCGCCAATCGCGCCGCAGGTATAGCGGGCTGGGATTTTGCAGCCGGCGCGGCATCGACGGCCAATAACGGCACATGGAAAGCGACGAAAGGCGCGCTGTCCATCGGTAACGGCGCCGGCACGACCCGCCAGATCACCAGCGTTGCAGCCGGTACGCAGGATACCGACGCCGTGAACGTGGCGCAACTGAAAGGTATTTCCAATGGCTACGTTCATGTAAACGGCACAAATACGGC
>NZ_RAWT01000006.1:0-73917 GCF_003612005.1 Pyramidobacter sp. CG50-2 | reverse complement strand
GGGAGCAACGTCATCGGCGATAAGGCTTACGGTTCGCAAGCCATCAGAGAGTACATTACTTCTCGGGAGGGAAGTTACACTATCCCGCCGAAGAGCGATAATCCCGAACCGTGGTTTATAGATGAGCATGTTTACAAGGAACGACACTTGGTTGAATGTTTCTTTCAGAAAATCAAATGGTTCCGTAGAATTTTCACCCGCTATGACAAACTTGACGCTTCGTTTTTCGCTTTTGTTCTTGTTGCTGCCAGTGTTATTTTATTGAAATAATACAAGCTGAAATGTTTTTTTAAACAAGCCCTAAAGTCCCTCGTCCATCAGACGGACTTTCTGCCCGTCGTGAAGAAAATGAACGCCGTAGATCACGATCAGTTCGCCGCCGTGCAGCTTCGCAGAACGCACTTCAAGCGTTCCTTTCGCCCCGGGCTGCCCCACCTGTACGGAGATCTTCTCGACCTGCCCGTCCTGATAGCGCCACAGGAAAGCGTTCTCTTTCCCTTCGCTGAGGACCGCCGTGGCGGGGACGCTGAACCAGCCGTCCCGCTTGGAGCCGCCCAGATCGGCGGAGACCGTCACGCTCATGCCGGGCAAGGCTCTCACGCCTTCCGGCTGAGGCATCGTGACCGTGACGGCGTAAGTGCCGGTCTGCGGATCGGCCTGCGCGGCAAATTCCTTGAGCTGCACGGGGAAAGACCTCCCGGGAACGGCGTCGAAACGGGCGGCCAGCCGAAAGTCGCCGCTCAGACGAGCCAACTCCTTCGCATCGGCCGAAACGGGAACGGGGGCGCGCAGCACGTCCTTGTCCGGAACGTCGAAAACGATCTCCAGCGTGGACAGATCCTGAAAGCTGACGATCGTCTGCTTGGCCGTCACGTCCTGAAAGTTTTCGACGAGGCGATCGGCGACGACTCCGTCGAAAGGGGCGCGCAGCTCCGTGTCTTTCAACGCATCGCGCGCCGCCGCGGTCTGCGCCGCCGCGGCGTTCAGAGCGGCTCGGGCCACGTTCAGCCGCGTCTGGTAGGCGTCGAACTGAGCGGAAGCGATCACTTTCTGCTGATAAAGCGCGCTGTAGCGTTTGAAATTGGATTCGGCCTCGCCGTACTGAGCTCTCGCCTGTGCCTGACGGCTTTCAGCCTGCGCCAGCTGCGTCCTGAAATCGCGGGGATCGAGACGGGCCAGCAGCGCGCCTTTTTCGACCGATGCGCCCTTTTCCGCCGGCAGCTCCGCCAGCGTGCCGGGAACGCGGAACGACAGATTGACGCGTCGAGCTCCTTGGATAAAGCCAAAGTATTCGCTGCCGCTCCCGCCCGGCGCTCCGCTCAGACGAACCGTCTTCACCGGGCGGATAACTTCAGGTCCTGGCTCCGCTTTTTCCCGCCGGCGAAACGTTTCCAGCTCCCAGCACGCTCCCAGAATCATCGCGAGGCCGAGGGCAATCTTCGCCAACGTCCACAAAGAATTTGTCTTCATAAAAACACCTCTCGTTCAACCATAGGAATGCCAATAAAAAATATTCTATCAACGAGAGTCGCGGCATGTCTGGACAGAACAGCGACATTGTTCACGCAGAAATGAGAGGCCCCGGAAAACGCGGACGCACGTTTTCGGGGGCTCTCAGTCCATCCAGTTTATTAGGATTATTTCAGAGGCGCTCTTACCGCTCATTTTTTTCGCACAATGTCCCTGCGCCCGGACTACTGTCATCTAACAGACGAACGCAGCCGCGATTCGATCAAAAGACGGATTTCATGAGCTGCAAATTCAGGGGTGAATTCAGCCCCCCTCGGCTCCTCTAAAATCATCCCGGCAATGCCGTGGGCCAGAAAACTGATCAGCATTTCCCGCTGGTCGAACCGCAGCGATTTGCCGTCAACACAGCGGCTCAACAACGGCCGCAAATTATCCTGAATGGAACGGATCACAACGGCAGTCGTTTGGGGGCGCATCTTCGTGGCGCTGAAAAGACTCTTCAGTTCGACATAATAGCTCTGCATCGTGCGGATCATCAGGGCAATGGAAACTTCGACATCCTGCTGTCGGCCCGCCTGCTCAAGAAGTTTCGAAACTTCCCGGAAAGCGGCCCACTCCAGAGCGTCCATGACGTCCTGAAAATGGTAATAAAAGCCGCCGCGCGAGATGCCGCAACGCTTCGTCAATTCTCTGACCGTCACCTTGTCCCAGGATTTTTCCCGCACCAGCCCGATCAGTTCGCGGGCGATCCGTTCTTTCAAATCGTCGTCCATGAACGCGCCTCCGACTTCCTGCAAAATTCTTCCCGCGTGGAAACGAAACTCCAGCCCAACGGAAAGGGGCTCGCCGGTCGCTTCCGCCCCGGGAATCTCCCGCAGTCCTCGGAATCACCGCGCTGCCCGACCACAAAAATTGTACCACATGGGAACGATCCGATAAAAATCCGTCCGACCGAACCGGAGCGGTTCGGTCGGACGGATTTCTTCAATCTGATACTGACTTTCAATGATGGCTCTGAGTTAAAAATCAGAATTAAAAAACATCGGCAATATCCGCGCAGGTAAACCCTAATTATTCTGCTCCAACTTCTTGCTTGAAACAAGAGCGCCCGGAGCCGCATGAACAAATTGAGCGACGGCCGCCCACGTAACGGGGTAATTATCCAGAAACGCCGTATGCCACGCCTTCGGAACGATGCAGAGACGAGAATTGGGGAGCATCTGATGCGCTTTCAATACGGTCAGCACAGGCGCATGATCGTCTTCATCCCCTGCGATCAACAACACCGGGCACGTTATGGATCCGAACAGTTCCTTCCCAGCTTCCATTTTATTCCAGAAACTCATATAAGCGTTGAAAAACTCCTGCAGGCGCTCAGGCTCCGGCATCATGCTCCTGAGCTGGTCCATGTACGCCTTGTCGATTTTTTCAAGATCTTCAACTTTCATTTCCGAGGGGAAATACCCCGGTTTCAGCGTCCCGGCGCCGACGGCCACTATACGCTCCACGGCGTCAGGATACAGGGAAGCGACCTTGAAGGCCGTATAAGCGCCGTCGCTGAAACCGAAAATTGGAACGGGGCTATCGGTCTCATTCCGAATCACGGCAAGCATATCCCTGGCTTTCTGTTCGTAGGAAACAGGATTGCGTCCGATTTCAGAGCGCCCATGGCCTCGGGTTGAGACAACGATCACTTTGAAATCCTTGCGGAGTTCGTCAATTATGCGTCCCAGCTCGTAAGGGGAACCGACCCCGCCGCCATGAAAGACAAAAAACGGCTGCCCGGCGCCGTAGGTCTCATAGTAAATTTTCGCATCGTCAGCCTGGACGTACTGCCCTGCACTCGTGTTGTTTCCATAGGGCGTATCGCTGCCCTTTACTCCATTCGGCTGCGAAAAATATCGTAACCGAGAAACGCTCTCCTCCGCCGCGGCCCGTGCTTGATCTGGATAATGCGCATCAAAGGGGACCGTTCCCAGCAAAACGCCCGCCAAGAACACCATCCAAAGTTTTTTCATGAAAGATCCTCCATATGAGTTCGGGAAATCCGCAAAAAATTTTCTCCAAACGCTCGTAAAAAGTCAATAGGAGCACGCCACCCAAATACTCCCTTCTCGCCATTTGTCTTTTCCATTTCTTTCGCGCTTTTATGACACTTGTTTAGCCTCGCATGCTTCCTACGACTCGTATCGTTATTCGTGTATTTTCCTGCTCATACTATTTCTCAATTAAAAAAACGCAAGGGGGACAGCAGAAGAGATTCACAAATCGAGCCGTCCGTCAGCGCCCGCACGTGGCCGAACGACTTTTTCAGCCCCGTCGCCTGCAGCACGATGTCTTCCACGGCGGCCGCCTCCCTTTCCATCGTTAATCGTTCATAAATTATATGAAAAATTTTGATGACGTGTGTCCGTTGATACGAATAATTTTATCATGAAAAGTGCGAGCGATCCATCCTTATCGAGCAAAAGCCGGCGGAACGCGGCCAATTTCCGCTGACAGAGGAAAAGCACGTCTCCCGCCGCGAAGATGCGGCGAAAAAAAGAAAACGCTCAGCGGCCGGCGATGTTCCACGTGGAACACCGCTTACGAAAAAAGCCTGAAGATCGTTCGACCGTCAGGCTTTCGACGTTGTTCAGATTGAAGTCCCGCGCGTTCTTTCAGCTTCTTTCGTCTGCTTCGTGCCGTCTCCCTGATGCGCTCATTTCAGCGTCCAGCAGCCGTTGCGCCCCGGCGCGGCCAGCCCGCGGGAAACGGCGAGGGCCAGTCCGGCGGCCGCAGCGTTTCGCGCGGAAGCGCCGGCGCGGGGGGAACCGAGTTTTTTCGCCGTCTCGCGCAGCAGGTCTTCCTCGGGCAGGGCGATCTGTTCGCGCAGCACTTCGCAAAGGGCGTTCGCAGCTTCCTGCGCAGGGATATCGGCGGCGTCGCGTTTGGCGGCGCCGGCGCCGCTGACGCGGAACTCCTCGTAGCCGTCGGGATCCTGTCCGCTGTGCCAGTACCAGACGACGCCCTCGCGCTCGGTCGTTTGCAGTTTCATCGACGTCAGCAGTTCGTCGAGGCGCTTCTGCGCGCGCGGCCCGAGGCGGCTCATGCCGAGGCTTTGCAGCAGGCGTCGTGTCAGCAGTTTTGCGGAAATAGGCGCTTCGGTACGCACGATGGCCTCGACGCGGCCGCGCAATAATTTTTCGTTGCTCGGCTCGGCGAATTCGGCCGTCGTGAGTTTTTTCTCGGGCAACAGCGCGGGGCGGTAGGGCCGGCCGGCCGTTCGCGGAGCCGTCGTCGTTTTTTCGGCAGCGGCATCTGTCTGCGGCGCAGGACCCGCCTTTCCTGTGCGCTCCGGTCCGCCGCCGTCGGCCGCGGCGGCGTCACGCTCTGAGAGGATCATCGCGTCTTCTCCGTTTTCAGCGGCGGCCGCCGTTTCGTTTTCAGCGGCGCGGCGCACGGCCGCTTCGGCTTCCGCTTTTGCGGCTTCCTCCGCGGCGCGGCGTTTGGCTTCGCGCTCTTCGCGGCGGGCGGCGCGGCACGTTTCGATGCGGCGCAGCAGGCGATCGAGCTCGCGTTTCCTGTTGTCCCACCAGTCCATGCTCCAGAGGCGCTCGATCGTCCAGCCCAGGCCGTTCAGCACGCCGATCTGGGAGATCTCGCGCTCGCGCACCATGCGGGCGTCGCGGTACGCGCCGCCGTCGAGCAGAACGCCCAACAGGTATTCGCCGGGCCGATCGGGATCGACGACGCCGATGTCGACGCGAAACTTGGAATGTCCGACCTGACGCGCCGTCTCGTAGCCGCGTTCGTTCAGCCGCGCGCAGATCTCGGCGGTGACGCCGTCGGGCTCGCGCGGCGCGCCAGGTCCCGCGGCGGACGCTTTCAACGGCAAATAGCCGCTGCGGGCGTACTGGAGGAACGCCTTCAGCGCCGCCACGCCTTCCGAGGCGGTGCGAGTCAGGTCGATCTGCTCCGGTTCCAGCGACGAGAACACCATCATCTCGGCGCGCGAGCGCGACACGGCGACGTTGAGCCGCCGCCAGCCGCCGGCCTGATTGACGGGGCCGAAGTTCATGCTCACGCGTCCTTCGCGGTCGGCGCCGAAGCCGATCGAGAACAGGATCACGTCGCGTTCGTCGCCTTGCACGTTCTCGAGGTTCTTGATGAACAGCGGTTCTTCGGATTCCTGATACCACTTTTCCAGCTCGGGATCTTGGCCGCGCGCCTCTTCAAACAGGTCGTCGACGAGGTTCTGCTGCGAGATGTTGAAGGTGACGACGCCGACGCTTTCGCCGCGCCGCGCCGGGTCTTTGGCGCGGCGGATCACTTCGGCCACGACGGCTTCGGCCTCGGCGCGGTTGGTCCTGGAACCGCCGCGGTCAAACGTGCCGTCGATCTTGACGAAACTCACCTTCGAAACGCGGTCGTTCGCCGACGGGAACGTGCAGAGCTTGTTCTCGTAGAATCGATTGTTGCTGAAGGCGATCAGGCTTTCGTGGCGGCTGCGGTAGTGCCAGAGCAGGTGCGTCTCCGGCATGCCGAGCGCCAGACAGTCGTCGAGGATACTGGTAAGGTCGGCCACTTCGGGGTCTTCCTCGCGGTCGTCGAGATTGGTCATGAAAAAACTGGTGGGCGGCATCTGCTTGGGATCGCCGACGATCACGGCGTTCCTTCCGCGGGCCAGCGCGCCGACGGCCTTGCTGGTGGTGAGCTGCGACGCTTCGTCGAAGACGACGAGGTCGAACATCTCGCGCCGCGGGTCGAGATACTGGGCGGCCGAGATCGGGCTCATGAGCATGCAGGGGCACAGGCGCGGCAGCAGGTTGGGCAGCTGTTCGAAGAGGCGTCGGATACTGAGGTTGCGCCCGCCGGAACGGATAGCGCGCTGCAAGATGCCCAGTTCGGAGTTCTGCGAGGCTTCGCGCGCGAAATCGGGCACTCGGGCGGCCAGAGCGGCGCAGGCTTCGGCGCTGGCCAGCCGCGACAGTTCGTCGATCAGTCCCTTGACCTGGGCGATTTTTTCACCGAAAACCGCGCCGGAAAAGCGGTTCAGCACAGGATCGCCGTCGACGGCGTCCTCGATGAGGTTGCGCAGACAGGCTTTGCGGTAGGCGGGCAACGTCTTGTCATGTTCCAGCCCGTTTCGGCAGGCCGAGACGACGGGCCCCAGCCCGGCGCCTTCGGCCTCTTCGCACAGGCTGTTCCAGAGGATCCAGTCGCGCAGGGCGTCGGCGTTGTTGAGCAGGGCGGCGCAGAGGTCTTTCTGCGCCGCGATCCAGTCGTCGCCGTCGGGAGGATCTTCCGTGCGCAGCAGTTCGCCGAGCGCGCCGCGCGACGTTTCCAGTTCCCGCCAAAGCGTCAACAGTTCCGCGGCCGCCCGCTGCGATTCGGGATCGGCGGCGTGCCGCTGCCGCAGCGCCGCGCCGCCGCTCAATCCGTCGAGACGGAACGCACTCTGCTCGGCGCTTCGCGCCAGTTCATCCACCCGCCCCCAGTCCGTGTCCCCGCCGCGGTCGAGCGATTCGAGACCGGGGGCGTACTCCCGACGAAGCCGGGCGGCGCTCGCCATTTCGGCGCGGTAGGCGTTCAGCCGGTCGAGATCTCCGGGCACATTTTCTTTGCCGCGTTTGAGGAACGCATAGGACGAAATTCTTTTCACAAAACCCGATTCGGCCAGCAGGCGCGGCAGCAGCCACTTCCGCTGGATTTCGTTCCATTCGCCGCGCAGGGCCTCGCCGTCCTGTTCGAGGAAGGCGGGGCGATACGCCTTGAGCAGTTCGCCGCCGCATTCTCCCGCCGCAAGAGCGTGCCGGGCCATTTCCTGCACGCCGCGCAGATACGCTCCGGCGTCGCCGTCCGCGGCCCAGCGGCGCGGCCATTCCCGCCACTGCGACAGTTCGGCGGCGACGTCGCGGAGCTGTTCGTATTCCTTTTTCAGACGCGGCGCGCCCCGCCCCAGCCGCGCCGCGAAAGACCGCGCCGATTCTTCCAACGCATCGAGGCTCGCCCGGTAATCTTCGGCCAGCGACGGCAGTTGGCTGCGCAGGCGCTGCGAATATTCCGTCTCGCCGACAAGGCGCAGCGGATGGCCGCAGGGATGGCCGACCGCGCGCGCCGCGGCGGCAAGGCGGCCGAGCAGCGACTCGTTGCGCTGCAGATCGTCCGCCGTCCAGGCGGCGGTACGCGAATATTCGAGACGGATGCCGGCGTCGTCGGCGTCGGCCAGCGGCTCGTAGGCGTTGATCATCTCGTAAACGGAAAGGCCCGAAATGCGCTTTTCGTGCAGACGGCGGGGATACTCCGCCAGTTCGGAGCGCAGCCGCGCGGCCTGTTCGGCTTTTTGCGCGTAGATCGGGGTTTTCTGCGCGCATCCCGCTTCGGCCGCGGCGCGCAGCTGTTCGAGCACGTCTTTTTTGCGGGCTTTGTTGGAATGGAGCTCGAGGCAGAACGGATCGAGCCCCAATTTGCGCAGGCGTTTCTGCACGACCGACAGCGCCGCCATCTTCTCGGCGACGAAGAGCACGGTCTTGCCCTGTGCCAGCGCGTTGACGATCAGTCCAGTGATGGTCTGCGACTTGCCGGTGCCGGGCGGCCCGTGCAGCACGAAGGTCTCGCCCGCGACGGCCGACTTGATGGCGTAAAGCTGCGACGAGTCCACCGGCAGCGGCAGCAGCAGTCCGGCCTCGTCAAGCTCCCGCGGCGCCTCCATGGGCGCGGCGTCCCAGCTCAGTTTGCCGTCCATCAGGCTCCGCACGACTTTGTTCTTTTCGAGATCGCCCATGCGGTTGCGGATGTCGTTCCACATCACGAAGCGCGAGAACGAGAAAATGCCCACGAAGGCCGACTCGACCACGTCCCAGCGTTTCTGCTGCATCACGGCGCGGCGCACGGCGGTGAAGACGCGCACGACGTCGGCGCCGTGCGCGTCGGCCGGCAGCGGGTCGAGGCCGTCGACGACGATGCCGAAATTCTGCTTGAGCATCTCCAGCAGCGTCACGTTCATGACCGGCTCCTCGTCGCGCAGGCGCAGGCCGTACCCCTTGTTGGCGGCCTTGCGAACGATCTCCGCCGGCAGCAGGACCAGCGGCGCGTAGCGCGGGCGTTCGCTGCGTTCGGTCTCGTACCAGCGCAACAGCCCCATCGATAAATACAGGCTGTTAGCGCCGTTTTCTTCGAGCGATACTTTGGCGGCGCGGTACAGTTCTTTGACGGCGCGCTGCAGCTCGGCTTCGCCCATCAGCGAGCGCAGCCGTCCGTTCTGGCATTCCGAATGCAGCAGTTCGCGGAAAAGCTGCAGATCGGTCGGCGGTTCCAGGCTGCGCGCCGCCCCCTCGGGAAGACGCCACTCCTGCGGGCGCGGCGAAACGGTGAACTGCCGTCCGTCGGCGAGCGCGTCTTCGAGCCGCGGCAGCGACGCGGCCAGGACGGGGATCAGATTCCTGGAGGCGCGCAGGTTGAGCAGCGTGTTGCGCAGTCCCAGATCGAGCAGCTTGCGCTCCCACTGCAAGATTTTCTTTCCGCGCGCGTCCAGCGGCTGCCGTGCCGTCGATTGTCCGGCACTTTCGGGGACGCGCGCCGCCATCTCTTCCGGCGCGGCGGTCAGTTCCGCGGCGGAACGGGATTCGGCTTCCACGCGCCAGCCCTGATCGCTCTGCACGCGCAGCGGCAGCGGACGGATCCCCGCCAGGCGGGCGCGGTGCACATCGACGACGAGACGCACGGGATCGTCGCCGCCCATTTCCGACGCGGCGGCGGCACGGGCTTCGTCGAAAGTCAGACATTTCCCGGCGGCGGCGCCGGTACATTCCACCACGGCGATCTCGCCGATGCCGTCGGCCATGCGCTTGCTCACCAGCGACGGATCGTCCTTGACCGCGTCCTGGAACGTCATCTCCTCCAGCCAGACGCCGGCGAAAATATGATCGTTCTTGAGCAGGAGCAGCGGATACAGTCCCGTCGACTCGAGACAGGCCGCATAAAGCAGCGTCAAGTCAAGGCAGGTGCCCATCCGCGTTCCTGTCACCGCGTCGCAGAGGCGCACGCGCTGTCCCGTCGTTTCGAAACTCGACGGCGGCACGGCGTAGACGACGTTCAGCTCCTGAATCGCGCCGTACAGAGCAGCCGCCTGCCGAAGTACGCGGTTGGGATTCTGCGTCTGATACGCGTCGAACGAGGGGCTGCCCGTCCATTCTTCCAGCAGCTTCGAAGCGCGCTTCATGAGTCGGGCGATCTCGGGATGGTTGGGCGTGACGAAGGCCGCCAGCAGCTCGGGATAGTAGCCGCTTCCCTGCCACTCGTCGAAGGCCAGGAAGGTCACTTCTTTCACGACGGAAGCCAGACGGCGCTCTCCCTGCCATACTTCCGCCGTCAGCGTTGTGACGACGCGCTCCGTCAGCTGCGCGAGACGCTCGGCCCTGAGCGTGAGTTTGAGGTCGCCGATCTCCGCGGTCTCGCCGGCCGGAAGCCGTATGATGCCGAATCTCGCCGGCTCGACGAAATCCTCCGCCGCGAAAAGGCGCACTTCCAGATCTTCCAGAGCCGCGTCGCTATCATTGCTCACGGCGACGCGGCGCACAAGAGGCAGGCCGTTTTGCTGCTGCGCGTAGTTGACGACGGGCGTCAGCTGCACGTCCAGTGTGATTGCCGCCGTTTGTTCGTCCATGACATTTCCCTCGCTCGTCGATGAGATGAAAAACTTTCTCTCTTTATAAGCAAAAAGCACCGAAAAGGCAAGCGCCGCCGGGTGATTCCCCCGCCCGCCGCCGAATTTTCCGGCGACGCCGCCGGCGTCCATAAAACAAAAGAGACCGGCGCGAACCGGTCTCTTTTGTTTTACTTGCGCCATTTTTCGTACGCCGCTTCGTGGTAGGGCACGGGCACGCCCGTTTCGCGGCCCAAACGCACCATGCGGCCGATGATGTGATCCAGTTCGGTACAGGCGGGATCTTTGCCGGCGCTCAGATCGCGGTACAACGACGTGACCGTGTCGGCCGGCATTTTTTCGAAGGCGTCGGCCAGCTTGTCGGGCAGCGACGCCGGCAAATCCACGCCTTTGGCGGCCGCGACTGCCGTCATTTCGCCGATGACGGCGCGGACCACCTTTCCATGATCGGGATCGGCCAGGACCTTGCCGGCCGGGCCGTCGTACCAGCAGAACACGCAGCTGTTGCTGCCCATGGTCACGTACTTGTTCCAGCTGGCGCGCACGATGTGATCGGTCACTTTCGTCTCGACGCCCGCCCGGTTCAGCAGCTCCGCCGCCGCGTCAAGCGCGGCCGGGCGCGAACCGTCTTTCATTCCCAGAACGACGCTGCACTGGCCCGCCGTCTGAACCACCACGCCGGGGGCTTCCAGATGGCTGAACACGCGGATCGTGCCGTCGGCCAGCAGGCACGGCGGCAGAAACGGCTCCATCTGCTCGGAAACGACGACGCCGTTGAGCAGCGGGACCACCAGCGTCCGCGGCCCAACCATCGGACGCATGGCCGCGCAGGAAGCCTCCAGGTCGTAGCCTTTGCAGGCGACGACCAACACGTCCACGACGCCGAGATCGGCCGCGCGCTCCGAGATCCCCGCCGGAACCGCCGTGAAATTTCCCAGCTGGACGGACTCGACTCTCAATCCGCCGCAACGGATCGCTTCGAGATTTTCGCCGCGGGCGCAAAAATACGTTTCCCCGTGGACGCGCGCCAGCGCGCCGCCCACAAAACCGCCGACACCTCCGATGCCGAACACGCCGACTTTCATCTTCCAGCCTCCCATCTTCATGACCGGCGCGCAGGCGCCTTTGCCGCGTTTCGGAGCGCGGAATCTCGGTCAGTTCGACGCTTCACCATTGAAAATCGACATCAGAACGTGCCCGCCAGTTTATAGATGCCAAACTCCCGGTGTCCCAGCGCTTCTGCTTTGGTTTGCCTGCCGTTGCAGACTCTCACCATCATCTCGAACAATTCTTCGCCGATCTGCGGCAGCGAGGCCCCCTCGGTGATGATGCGGCCGGCGTTGATGTCCATGTTGTCGCGCATGCTGCGGAACGTCTCGGCGTTGCCGGTGATTTTGACGACCGGAGCGATCGGGCTCCCCGTGGGCGTGCCGCGTCCTGTGGAGAAAACGACGACCTGCGCGCCGCCGGCAACCATGCCGGTGATGGAGTCGATATCCTGCCCCGGCGTATCCATGAAATACAGGCCCCTCTTTCCTTCCGGAATCCGCTCGGCATATTCCAGAGCGCCGGCAAAAGGACGGGTACCGGCCTTGTACATACATCCCAAAGACTTCTCCTCGATGGTGGAGAGTCCGCCTTCCTTGTTTCCCGGGGTAGGCTGGCCGCTGCGAAGATCTTGCCCCAACATAATGGCGCGGTCTTCCACATCCTTGACCATACGCAGGAACTTGCGCCGTTCTTTTTCGTCGGCGAAACGCACGGCCAGCAAATGTTCGGCCCCGATAACCTCGGTGGTCTCGCTGAGGATCGAGCTGCCGCCCATGTCCACCAGCTTGTCGGAAACATAACCGATAGCGGGGTTGGAGGCGAGCCCGCTTGTGGGATCGCTGCCTCCGCACTCCATGCCCAAGATGATCTCGCTGATGTCGAACTCCTCGCGAACGTCCGCGGAAATGGCCCGCGCCATATCGGCCGCGATGCGTCCGCCTTCGGCGATGGTCTTCAGCGTACCGCCTTCTTCCTGAATGACGATGGACTGTACGGGTTTGCCCATCGGCTCGATCATGCCGGCCAGATGGCGCGCCTGAATGCCATCGCAGCCCAGCCCCACCACAAGGACCGCCCCGACGTTGGCGTTCATGCCAAAGCCCGCCAGAGTGCGCTCGGTCAGGGCCAGATCGCTGCCGATCTGACAGCAGCCATGTTGGGTGGGAACGCTGACGGCGCCGAGAACTTGGCAGGCGATCTTCTCCGCCGTATCCGCCGCACAGACCGAGGTCGGCAGCACCAGCAGATAATTGCGAATACCATGCGGCCCTTGTGCGCGCCGGTATCCCATCAGCTTCATCGTTCATTCCTCCCTTCGGCGTTTCTGTCGCCGCGGCCGCGGGTGCTTTCCAGATTATGCACGTGCACGTAATCGCCCGGATGCAGATCTGTCAGCGCGGTGCCGATGATCTCGCCATATTTGTAGCAATGTTCGCCCTTCTTGATCTCGGCTACCGCCATCTTGTGAAACTGCGGAATGTCGGCCGCGGCCACGTAGGTTTTGCCCTCAAATTCGATTCGTTCGCCCTTTGCCACCGGGCGCAGGCACGTCACCAGATTGTCCCGAGGATTCACGTGAATGACTGCGTTCATGAATGTTTTCCCGCCTTTCTTTCAGAGATGCGCTGCGCGTTCTTTCCCATGCCAAGACTGCCTGGGAAAAGCACTTACCGATCTTCCTGACGGATCGAGCCGTCGGGATTGGTCCCGTATCTTTTGCGCAAACGCCGGTCCAGCAGGTTGCACAACAGCGGGCAAAGGATCGCCGTCACGATGATGGCAGCCGCCACCTGCACGGTGGAGATCGCCTCGACAGCACTCAGCGAAGGATCCGCGGCGGCAAGAACAGCCGGCGTGCCGACGGCGTTGCCCGCCGTGGTGCCGATCGCCGCACCGCTGGCTTTGCGCTCGCCCATGGCGCGGATAACGAAATACCCCGCCATGCCGGTCAGGGCAGTGCACATCACGCCTAGGACGATGCCCGGCAAACCGCCGCGGAGCAGCTGGCTAAAGCTGAGACTTGAACCGAGCGGAAAAGCGAAGAAAGGGATCAGAACCGTCGTACCGCTGGCCAGAAACTTGCGGAGATCTTCGTCAAGGTTGCCCAGGATAAAGCCCAGAACGATTGGGACCAACGCGGCGACGAAGGTCAGGAAGGGGATGTTTGCCAAACCCGTCAGCCCGAAGGCCAGCATCGTGAAGAAGGGGCCGTCGTTCAGCGAAAGGATGGAAATAGCGCCAACGTCGGTGGAGTCTCCGTACTGTCCCGCCAAAGCGGCGTACAATCCGCCGTTGGAATTCGTGACGGCAGCGACGATGGCCAGCGGAGTCAGGCCCAAGACGCCCGCGGGCCCGGCGAATTTGCCTACGCCCCACCCGATGAACGCGCCGATAAAAAATTTGGAAGCCGTCAAAAGGATCCCCTTCGCCAAAGGCTTACCTGCCTGCCTGACGTTGATCTGCGCCGCATTGCACAGGCAGAACAGAGCGATCAGGGCCGTCGCGCCGTTCTTGAACAGCGCCGTGGTAAAGCCGCCGATCTGAATCGACTTGGGGAACACCGAGTTGACGACGACGCCCAGCAGCAGAGGAACGACCATCAAGCCCCCCGGGATCTTTTGCACCGTTTTCAAAATTTTCATGTTCTTCTCTCCTTGGTAGAAAAAATGAAATGCCGAAGCCGCTTCCACGCTCGGCGCTCGAACGTTTCCGCGCCAATAAACCACACGCTCCCCTTATCCCGCAGGATGCAGCACACGCGGCATCTGCCGCCGTCGCCCCTCTCCGCGCCGTGCGCAGAGCTTTTTTCCTGCCGCAGCCTACGGCATTGACGCCTCCCTCGTCCGCACTTACGACGGCTCTTCCCGGCGCCTTTTCGCCTGAGCCAAACGGACAGCGTAGCCAATGGCGTTCACAAGGCTCAGCTCGTTGGCGACGCCCGTTCCCGCATGACCGAAGGCGGTGCCGTGATCCACCGAGGCGCGGATGATCGGCAGTCCCAGCGTGACGTTCACGCCAGCGACAGCGTTCCACACCTTTTTTCCTCTGTCGTAGACGAAACCGAGCACTTTCAGGGGGATATGCCCCTGATCGTGATACATGCAAACGACCATGTCGTACCAACCGCCCAACGCTTTCGAGAAAACCGTGTCGGGCGGTACCGGGCCGACAGCGTCGATCCCTTCGGCGCGGGCCGACTCGATCGCGGGGATGATCTCTTCGATCTCCTCGCGCCCAAACATGCCGTTTTCTCCGGCATGAGGGTTCAGTCCGGCGACACCTACGCAAGGATTCTCGATGCCAAGATCTTTACATGCCTTGTCCGCGATGCGGATCACGTCGAGGACGCGTTCTCTCTTGACTCGCTCGCAGGCTTCGCGCAACGACACGTGAGTGGAGACATGAACGACGCGCAGGTCGTCGTGAGCCAGCATCATGGTGTACTTTTTCGTGCGGGTGAATTCCGCGTAGATCTCCGTGTGTCCCGAATAATGATGTCCCGCAAGGTTGATCGCTTCCTTGCTGATCGGGTTGGTCACGGTCGCGTCGATATCCCGACTCATAGCCAGCTCGATGGCTTTTTTCACGCACTGAAAAGCGGCTTCGCCCGCCTGAGACTGGACCTTGCCGTAGACGAGGCTGTTCATATCGACTAAATCCAAGGCATGAACGTCTATCGTTCCAAACTCGTATTTTCCGTCGCGCGGCGACGAGACGGCGTTGATCTTCATCTCGGGGTGTCTGGCGATTCTCAGAGCGTCACTCATGACTTTCACGTCGCCGATAAGCAAAGGGCGGCACCGCTCGTAAACTCGGGGATCGGCCAGGGCCTTTACGGCGATTTCCGGGCCGCAGCCGGCGGGATCGCCCATGGTAATGCCAAGCAGAGGTCTATACATGATCTCACTCCATTTCTTTCAAAACTGTCGAAAAATGTCTCGTGGAAGGCACGAACTCCCCCTGTCGCCGACGCCGGTGCCTCGTATCCGAAACCAGGAGGTCTAAGATGCGCGGTGCCGCTCAATAAAGTCGGCCACGTTCACAAAGACCTCGCGAGATCCCATTCCCCCCGATTTGGAAACGATCATCACGTCGCCTTCGGGAAGGATGGCGCGGGAAAGCACCACGCCCGATTCGATCTCACAAAGAGGGCGCATACGCGAACATTCCATGTGGGCCAGCACGCCGCTCAGGATATCCCCGCCGGTCACGGCAAAAACGCCTCTAAGACCGCGGCGGTACAGTCGTCGAACCAGCTCGCCGAGGTGACCGGCCACGGCGCGGCTCTTTTCTTCCAAAGCGACGGAACCTATCCCCGCTTCCGGCGGCGCGCCGTACAAAAGAAGCCGCTTGTTCCGCCTGTAAAGCGTCGCAATATCGTCCAATATCCTGTCGCCTTCGGGGCCTGCAGGAATCCCCTCCTGCATCTGCGATGAGGTGAGCCGATAGGCGTCGAAACCCGAACTGCGCGCGTATTCCAGCTGAGCCGTCGTGATCGGATTCAGGCTTCCCGAAACCACCAGAAGTCCCTGCGCCTCAAGCGTCACCGGCGGAAGGGGACGACGCAGGCCAAGCAGCTGCGGCAGATGCCCCGCGAACCCGGCGCAGCCAGCCAAAACGGTGGTCTCCCTGATCTCTCCAAGCTGTTTTGCGATGGCCGCGCAGGCTTCGTCCGACGAAGCGTCGAAAACGAGAATCTCCCGACGTTCCGCTGCCGAAATCGGCGCTCCCTCCGCCACCGATACCACGGGAAGGGCGCTTTGAAGTCCGATGATCTTCGCCACCGACGATTCCCTTACGGGATCGAAGGGATCGCGGCCGAAAACGCTCTCGCTCACGGGGACGCCGTCAATGTACTGAATTCCTTCGAGGGTCAGGCGCTTCAATTTCGGATACGCAGGGACGAACAGAAGGCGCTTCGCTCCGCTGCCGGCCAGAGCGCCTTCCAGCTCTGCCCCGATGTTGCCGCGCAGTGCCGAGTCGGTTTTCTTGTAAATCACGGGAACGCCGCTTTTCGCGGCACGCCCGGCGATGTCGCGGACGATTTCGAAGGCCCGCCGCGGATCGATGTGGCGCGATTCCGTGTCGACAACGACGACAGAGTCCCTGACATCGTCCTTCCAAGCATCGAAAGAGACATCCAGATTGGTCGTCACGTGAGTGTGCGCTCCACATTGAGCCAGCTGTACCCCCGAATCGAGCGCCCCCGTAAAATCGTCGGCCAGTATCAGCAGTCGAAGCATATCGCCAGCTCCCTTCAACGATTTTTTCTCTTGTTTTCGATTCCTATGCAAAAGCATAAGAAAAAAATATTTCGTAAACAAGAGCGGATATTCTTTTTTCAGTTTCATTATGAAACTCTTTTCGACGATGTGTTTTATTTTGAAACAAGAAGAAAAAACGATCACGGCCTCGTCTGGAATGCGCGCCTCTGCTCGACCGTTCCGCGCCGCAGCTCAGCCAGGCTCATAAAATCGCAGGCCCATTCCGTTTTCGTCCATTTCCGAAATTTGTGTTAGAATAAAACATGCTGACCTGGGAGGTGTCGTATTTTGAAAAAGGTTCGTCTGCTCTGTATCGCCCCCTACGAAGGAATGCGCGACGTCATGATGAACATTGCCGCGCGCCGCAGCGACCTGGAGCTCGTGATCCGCGTCGGCGATCTGGCCGACGGCGTCAGAGCCGTCTCGGAACACCTCGAATCCAGCATCGACGCCATCATCTCACGAGGAGGCACGGCCGAAGAGATCCGCAGGCATTTCTCCATTCCCGTCTGCGAGATCGATCTCTCGGTCTGCGACATCCTGCGGGCCATCCGGCTGGCCCGCAATTTCTCCGACGACTTTGCCATCATGGGCTACCCAAGCATCACAAAAAACGCCTCGTCGCTCTGCGACCTGCTTCAGTACACGACTCCCGTGATCACCATCCACAGCGCCGACGAAGCGCGAGAACAGCTCGAAAAACTCAAAAAGGAAGGGCGCCGAATCGTCGTCGGCGACACGATCACCGCCATCATCGCCCAAAAGCTCGATATGAACGGAATCCTGGTCACCTCAGGCATGGAAAGCATCGAAGACGCGTTCCAAAGGGCGCTGCACCTGCAAAGTTATTACCGCGACCTGCAGGAAAGCAAAAATCTTCTCGACTCCCTGCTCAACAGCCTCAACGACAACCTGATCGTCTTTAGCGACCGCCGGGAACTTTGCTTCTCCACACTGAAGGATATCCCGCAGAAACTTCGTTCCACCTTGGAAAAAAATGTCCCCTCGATTCTTTCCGGAGAAAACCTGCATCTCGTCCGACGCCTTGACGCGCAGCGAGTTTCCATCGAAGGCAAAGACCTTGTCTCGAGGGAACGGAACTACTGCGTCTACACGCTGACGCGGCAGCCTTACGCGGAACCCTTTGGCAACAAGGCGCTGCGGTATTACGACCCGGAGGAAGCCCTTCAGACGGCGCCTTTCGAAAATTTTCTCGGCGAGAGCGAGATCATGCAAAAGGTCATTCACCGCATCAACCGTTGCGCCGCCATCGACCAGCCGGTGCTTCTGGTGGGCGAGGCCGGGACCGGGAAAGACCGTTTCGCTCACTATATTTACGCTCACAGCAGACGGCGCCGCAGCTCCTTGGTCCGTATCGACTGCAGGATGATGACGGAATCTCACTGGGAGTATCTGCTTGAAAACGAGAACTCCCCGCTCCGCGACAACGGTCTCACCTTTTACATCCGCTGCGTCGAACACATTCCGCCCGAACAGCGCCTGAGGCTGGAAAACTATTTCGGGAACACCGCCGTTGCGTGCCGAAACAAGTTCATCCTTTCCTGTTCTCTCGGCGACGGCTTCACCGAGCGCGACAGCTTTTTCATCTATCTCAGGGAAATCTTTTCCTGCCTTACCGTCGAGATCCCGCCTCTACGACGGCACAGCGGCGACATCCCCACCCTTGTAGGGCTTTACATCAACTCGCTGAACGCCCGGCTTGGCACCCAAGTCGTGGGGTTCACGCCCGAAGCCATGCTGCTGCTCCAGAAGTTTCCCTGGGAGCGGAATATCGACCAGCTTGTCAGAGTGGTGCGCTGCCTCGTGGTCTCCGCCAAGATGTCCTACATTTCCGCCAGCGCGACGGAAGAGGTGCTGGCGGAGGAGCGTCATCAGCTGCCTCCCACCGCTGCGGCCGCTTTTAACCTGAACCGCCCTTTGAACGAGATCGTCAGGGATATCGTCACGGCAATTTTCGCGCAGGAGAACATGAACCAGACGAAAACCGCCAAACGCCTTGGCATCAGCAGAAGCACTCTGTGGCGGATGCTCAGGTGATCCGGCACGACGCCGCCGCGTTTTGAAGAACGCCGCGGCGGAAATCCCGGACACGATGCCTTTCAGTTTGTCATACTAAGTTCTCGATTAAAATGCCAAACGCAAGGGCGCTGCGAGGGAGTTCAGTCGCTCGCAGCGCCCAGTAAACCGTGTTAACGCTTTTTATCAAGAAATAGTATCAGCTGCTATATTGTGTCAGGACGGTTCGATTTCTCAAGGTACTATGGAGCACGTTTATTTCATAAGGAACACGCGTGCGAAGGCCGGTTTTTTCGCGCCGCGGTTCACCAAATCCGAAGGAGATGAATTGACAATGATCATTTCAGAACGAATCAGCAGCCTGTCCGCGTCCCCCATCAGGAAGCTGACCCCCTACGCCGCCGCGGCAAAGGCCGCAGGCAAGAAAGTCTACCATCTGAACATCGGTCAGCCCGACATCGAAACACCCGCCGGCTTTCTTGAGGCGATCCACCGTTTCGACAAAAAAGTCATCGCCTACGGCGACTCGCACGGCAATCCGCGCCTGCTCGAAGCGATCCGCGCCTATTACCAGAGCTGGAGCATGGATTACGGCATCGAACAGATCACCATCACCAGCGGCGGCTCGGAAGCGCTGCTGATCGCCATGATGGCGCTCTGCGACCCCGGCGACGAGATCCTCGTTTTCGAGCCCTTTTACGCCAATTACAACGCGCTTGCCCGGGCGCTCAACATCACCGTCCGCGCCATTACGACGCATGTCGAAAACGGCTATGCGCTGCCGGAAGAAGCGCACGTGGAGCGCAGCATCACGCCGCGCACCAAAGCCATTCTGCTGACCAATCCCGGCAATCCCACGGGGCGCGTCTATACGCCCGCGGAGATGGAACTGATCTCGCGCGTCGTGCGCCGCCACAATCTGGCGCTGATCGCCGACGAAGTGTACCGCGAGTTCGTTTACGGAGCTTCGTACCGCAGCTTCGGCGCCATGCCGGAACTCGACGAGCATCTCGTGCTCGTCGATTCGCTCTCCAAACGCTACAGCGCCTGCGGCGCGCGGATCGGCGCGCTGCTGAGCCGCAACAGAGATTTCTGCGTCCAGATCATGAAATACTGCCAGGCCCGCCTGTGCTGCCCCGAGCTGGAACAGATCGGCGCCGCCGCGCTCTACGCCACGCCGAAGAGCTATCTCGACGGCGTCAACGCCGAGTACCGCCGGCGGCGCGACACGCTCCAGCGCGAGCTCGCCAAAATCCCCGGCGTCGCCTGTTCGTCGCCGCAGGGCGCTTTTTACGTGATGATCAAAATGCCCATCGACGACGCCGAAAAGTTTGCGATCTGGCTGCTGGAACACTTCGACTCCCACGGCGAAACCGTCATGTTCGCGCCCGGCAGCGGCTTTTACGCCACGCCCGGCCTCGGCAGGGACGAAGCGCGCCTGGCCTACGTGCTCAACTGCGCCGATCTCACCCGCGCCATCGCCATCCTCGGCGAAGGGTTGAAAGCCTATCCCGGCACGAAACTGCTGGCGTAAAACACCCCCGTGAAAAGCCGCGCCGGACGCCTGTCATACTTCCATAGAGTACCGCACCTCCCACAACGGCCGCCCGAGCATAATCTGCTGCGCGCGGCCGTCACGGACAAAACCGTTCTTTTCGTAGAATCGCCTTGCTCGGATGTTGTCGCACAGCACCCATATCGTGAGGTGCGAATAGCCGAGGAACTTTAGCCTCTTGATGCAAAATTCCAGTCCGGCCTGGGTGGCCGGAGTTCCCCAGAAATCGGGATGAAAGTAAATCGAGTATATCTCTCCGACGTGATCAGGTTCGTCATCCTCGTGACTTCGGCACAGGGAAGCGACACCGGCGGGACGGCCGTCGACCGTGAACAGATAATATTCTTCCCGCCGGGTGGCAATCGCACGGGCAAATCTCTCCGCCTGCTTGTCCGCAGTAAACGCCGCGACGATTTCGTCGGGGACGATTCCTTTGTACGCCGTCTGCCATGAGCGCGAATGGATCTTTCCCATGGTGAAAGCGTCTTCCGTTTTCGACATGACGGCCTCGAACTTCATGCGCCTCGCCTCCATTTCACCCTCTCCGTTGCGGCCAGACAAGAGGCGGCCCGCCGACATGTTCCGGCGGGCCGCCTCTTTGACATTCGGCATCGAACGTTTCACGCGGGACTTCTCGTAAGAAAAACGTCCTGCAAGCTTTCTCCGCGATCCTCTTTCCGCTTTCGCGGCGTCTCTCGTTTTACCTTCTAGCGCGCCGCTTCGGCCAGGAAATCCGCCGCGAACTGGGCCATCACGGCGCTGCCGCGCTTAAGGACGCTCTCGTCCACGTCGTATTTCTCCTGATGATTCGTGTAAACGTAGCCCTTTTCCTCGTCGCGGCTGCCGATGAAGCCGAAGATGTAGCGGCATTTTTCGCCGAACCACGAGAAATCTTCGCTGCCCATGATCGTGGGCATGTGCCCGACGCTTTCCTCGCCGTACAGTTTGACTACGGCGTCATGGGCAATGCGGTTCAGCTGTTCGTCCTCGTTGATCACGGGCAGGGTCAGATACTTGTATTCGAGCGTGCCCGCAGCGCCGAAGGCCGAGGCCGTGTCGGCAATGACGCGGCGCATGGCCTCTTCCACGGAGGTATCGGCTTTGAAGGTGCGCACCGTGCCCTCCATTTCCACCTCGCGGGGCACGCAGTTCCAGCGGTCGCCGCCGTGCACCGTGCCCACCGTCAGCACGAGGGGATTGAGCGGGTCGTTCATGCGCGACACGCACTGCTGCAGGTTGTTGACGATCGCCGCCGAAACGGTGATGGCGTCGATGCCCAGATGCGGGGCCGAACCGTGGGCCGAGACCCCCGTGACGGTGATTTTGAACTGATGGCAGCAGGCCATGCGGTTGCCCGGCGTCACGTCGATCAGGCCGCTCCCCAGCACGCCCCAGATGTGAGCGCCGTAAATGGCCTCGACGCCGTCCAGCGCGTCCTCGGCGAGCATGGCTTTGGCGCCGGTGGCCACTTCTTCGGCGGGCTGGATGATCAGGCGCACGTCGCCGTGCAGCTCGTCTTTCACCTCGTTGAGGATCTGCGCCGCGCCCAGCAGCATGGCCATATGATTGTCGTGGCCGCAGGCGTGCATTTTGCCCTCGTTTTTCGAGGCGAACGGCAGACCGGTCTGCTCCTTTACGGGCAGCGCGTCGATGTCGCTGCGCAGCGCCACCGTTTTGCCAGGCTGGCCGCCGTGGATCGTGGCCGTCAGACCGCAGCAGTTTTTCAACTCTCTGATGTCGGTGACGCCCATGGCCTCGAGGTCGCGGCGGAGTTGCGCGCGCGTCTCCTTCTCCTCGCCCGACAGTTCCGGGCAGGAATGGTAATAGCGGCGGCGTTCGACGATGTAGGACTCGTACTTGTCGGCAAGAGCTTTGATGTCCATAATGCATTTCTCCTTTCAATCGCTTCCGACGCGGAAAGCTGTCAGGCTATGGGTCTGACAGCTTTCCGCGCACCTATTGCACTCCTTTTAGAACAGCTTCTCGAAGATTCCAGCCACGAAGACGGACGTAATCGTGACGGTGACGAAGCCGCCGACGATCATGGCCGGCATGAGGATGCCCGACAGATAATCGTGCTCTTCGTCGTTTTCGGCCAGAGCCCTGCAGATCGACTCGGTGATGACGGCGTTGGGGGGGAAGCCGTACAAAGCGGTCAACGAAACGGAGAACGCCAGCGGGATGGAAAGCTTGACGATCTTCGCCGCGATGAAGGCGAACAGCAGCTGGCCGGAAACGCCGGTAACGATCAGCTGCACCAGGGGCAGGATGATGGACTTGAGCATCTCGGGGGTGCAGTCCTTCAGCCCGTCGAAAATGTACATCATCAGCGCGAACATAACGATGCCGAAGGAGTTGCATTTCGTCAGCGAATTCTCGTCAAGGAAGCCGATCGACGTGAACAGCACGCCGAGCAGCAGGCACCAGATCGCGCCGCTGATCTTGCCGACGGGACCGAAGGAGACGCCGCCCATGACTGTGGCGAGATAGCCGACGATCCCCAGTTTGAGCAGCACCACCACGGCCGAATCGAATTTCTTCGGCACGGAAGGAAGCAACTTGCGGCGCACCGCGGCAGCGGCCAGAACGGCCTGCTCTTCCGTGACGCCGTTGGCGTCGGATTTGCCGGCGCGGAAGTTCCTGATCAAACGGCGCCCTTCGTTCTGGAGGAAGATCGCCGTCAGAGGATAGCCCGCGAAACCCTGTACGCAGTACATGGCGATGGCGAACACGCCGACGGCCGTCATGCCCTTGGCGATGGCCGCCTGCTGCATGATCGAAGCGGCGACGATGCCGCCCGTCAGAGGCGGCAGTCCGGCGATAACAAAGCTGCGATCCATGAACAACGGGCAGACGAAGTAACCGGCAAGGCACATGCCAGCCAGACCGGCCAACGCCACAACGACGACCTTCCACTGCTCCATCAGCTGTTTGAAGCTGATGATCGTGCCCATGTGCACCAGCAGCAGGAAAATGCCCGTGCTCGCGCCGAAGGGGATCAGCACCGAATTGGTGACCAGATCGTGAGGTACTCCGTGCCAGTACCCCAGCAGCATCAGGCAGGCAGTGACGAAAACCGAGGGAACCCAGGCTTTTGTGATCGTGGAAACCCATTCGCCGATGACGTACATCAGACCGCAGATGGCAAACGCCGCCATGAAATTGTACTTAAAGAACTCAAGCATAATCTCTTCTCGCTCCTTCTCGACACACAAGATTTTGCCGAAAAACCTTTCCGTCCCCCCGGAACAAAAGTTTTTTTCGGAACACATCGCGCTATCCCATCCACCCAGGCCGGTTGCCTGTAGATGGATGTAAGTATACCGTCCGCGAAGAAATTTTGCAAATTTTTTCTGCGCCGTCGCTTACTTTTTTTCGGCAAAACAGATTCATCGTCCCTCGGCGAAAACAAAGAAAACATAACTTCCTCGAGCGTTCTCCTTCCCGTTTGCAAACGTTGTGATACCAATTCTTAATGGAACAGCTTAACTGCAAGCGCCCAGCGCCCGCTCAGGACAATCTCGACTGCGTCGTTCGTTTTGTGAATCTTCCTCGGAGCGCCTTTGTTCTTCAGTGTTCCAATCAAGAAAATAGTATGATAGCTCCATAAAAAGCTCCCGGCAGGATTCCTGCCGGGAGCCGTTCATTGAGCTGCCGATTCGAGGAGGAGTTCAGTTCGCGCCGCCGAGGATCGCTCCGAGCAGCAACATGGCGCCGCCTACAACGAACAGATCGTCGCGGTCGCGATGACGATGATATCTCCGGGGAGGCGGCGGGGGCGGCGGACGGTGCCCGTACGGAGGCGGCGGAGGCGCGGGGCGGAATCCCGGACCGCCGGGACGGGGCGGCGGAGGCGCGGGACGGAAACCCGGACCGCCGGGACGGGGCGGCGGAGGCGCGGGACGGAAGCCCGGACCGCCGGGACGGGGCGGCGGAGGCGCGGGACGGAAGCCCGGACCGCCGGGACGGGGCGGCGGAGGCGCGGGACGGAAGCCCGGGCCGCCGGGGCCGCGGCGTGGAGCGGCAATCTGGGATACGGCACTTTTTTTCGAGGCGGCGTCGGCTGTTCCCGCCCCGCTCAGGACGGCAACAGCCGCAGCGACAAGAACGATACCGGCCAGTCTCTTCTTATACATGGAGAAACCTCCTTGTCTGCAATAGTTCAGCGTCCGCAGGACACTGGAGAATTAGATTTCGGGAAGTATCAGTCGCCGCTGCTGGCGGCCGCGCCAATCAGCACACCGAGAAGGAGCATGCGCCGTCCGGAGGCGAGAGGACAAAAGATCCCGAAAGCAGCGAAGCAAACAGAGCGCGTGTGACTTTCATCAGAACTCATTTTCTTCTTCAGACGGAGAACACGGACGGATCCTCCGCCTTTCCGTCATCAAAATTCGGCATCGTAAAAAAACTGTCTACTTGGCCGCCGGAGCTTCGGCGGCGGGCGCCGCGGGCGCGTCCTGCCGGGGCACCGGAGGCACCATCGTCATGCAAGGGCAGTGGTACATCGGCGCCACGGAGTAAGGCATCATCGGCATCATATAATAATGCGGAACGGCGTGCGGACCGAACCCGGGCGCCGCAGGCGCGAGACGGCCGTCGGGGCCGTATCCTCCGAAACCGCCGCGATGCCGGCGGCCGGCGGGTTTGGGCGCATTGCCCTCGAGGATCTGCTTCACTTGCCACTCGCGCACCTTGGCGTGCAGTTCTTCGGACTTTCTCAGCATCTCCAGCGCCTTGCCCGAGTCGGGTTTGTCCTTGCCCAGCTCGAGGCGGAGGTCTTTCTTCAGGCTTTTCATCTCCGCAAAAGCATTTTTGATTTCCTCAGGCGCCTTCTCAGAGATGCGCTTGTCTTCTTCCCAGCGCTGCATCCGCAGAGGCGGGGGCAGGCCGGGGCCGCCGTGGATTTCCCGGCCGGGGCGAGGCGGAACGGCCCACGCCGCCGCGCTGCCAAGGATCGCGATCGCCAAACCACCAAGAACAAGGCGTGTTTTTCTCATTTTACATGACCTCCTGATATGATTGTTTTTTATGAAGATTACGCCGCAGGGAGGCCTCTCTCGCGTCCTCCCTCGAACGTGCCCTGAGTATAATTGGAAAGCGTCCGCCGCGCATTGAAGAATTCGCCAATCCGCCGCCTGCGGATTTTCACAGGAAATTTTTGCGCGCTGTCCTTGACTGTCCAAACCCGCTGTCACAGAAGATTGTACAGATTCCCATTCCCAATCCGATTTCCCGGCGATACAATAAGCACAGTACCGGATAACGACTCCATCATGAAACGGGAGGTTCTTTCACATGATCTCAATCGTTCTGGCCGACGACCATCCGCTCACCCGCGCCGGGCTGGCGGCGCTCATCACCGAAGAAGAAGGGCTCAGTCTGCTCGGCGAGGCGTCCGACGGCAAACAGGCCTGGGAAATGATCGAAAAGCTCAGGCCCGACGTGGCCCTGCTCGACATCCGCATGCCGGAAATGGACGGCATCACCGTGGCCCGCAAAGTCAAGGACGCCAAGCTGCCGACGAAGGTCATCATGCTCACGGCCTACAACGCCCAGCCGTACATCGTGGCGGCGCTTTCGGCCGGCGCGCGCGGTTTCATCGTCAAGACCTCGGCGGTCATGGAGCTGACGCAGGCGCTGCAGTCGGTGATCGGCGGCGGCATCTATCTCGACTCCGCCATCGCCAACGCCGTCGACTCCGCGTCGAACGAACTGGAACCGCTCTCGCCGCGCGAGCGCGAAGTGCTGCTGCTTTCGTCCCAGGGATTTCCCGTCAAGGAAGTGGCAGCGAAGCTGTTCATCACCGAACGCACCGTTCAGGCCCATCTCTCCTCCGTCTACGCCAAGTTCGGCGCCAAGAACAAGACCGAGGCTCTGATCATCGCCCTGAAAAACGGCGTGATCCTCGTCGACGAACTGCTCGAAGGGGAACTTCCTTCATGAAGAAACGCCGCTGGCTGCTCCCCGCCATCCTCATGATGATCCTCGTGCCGACGCTGGCAGCTCTGTTTTTCTCCGGCTTCGGCCTTTACCGGCAGCAGCGGGCCATGGCCGGTATGGCGTCGCGCTACGCCCAAAGCCTGGCGCGCAGCATCGTCCGCGAGGAAAGCGGTTCGAGCAACGAGTCGCCGCTGCAGCGCCACCGGCGCATGGGGCTGTTCCTGAAAATGCTCACGCTCGGGCCGCCCGTGCCCGGCTGGATTGCCACCGTCGGACCGGGGGGGATCAAGCTGCAGGGCTCGCCCGGCAGCAAGATCACGCCCGAGCTGGCGCTCGCCGTCAACCGCGCTTTCGCCAGCGGCGAAATGCAGCTGCTCTCCGTGCAGATCGATCCGCATCCGCCCTCGGCTGCGGCCGTCTATCCTTATCCCGACGGTATCCGCGCCGTCGTCGTCGTCATCTCCAAATTCCTCGTCCCCGGGCCGATGCGCGATCTCGTCTTCCTGCAGCAGGTCATCACCATCGGCGTCAGCGCGATCGCCCTGATCGGTATCTGGCTTTTGTGGAGCTGGTGCGTGACGCCGCTGCGGCGTCTCGCCGCGCAGGTGGAAACGCTGCACTGGGGGCGGGACGTGTTGCGCGCCGGTTCCCGACCGCCGCTGCCCGAACTGCAGAACATGCAGGAAGCCCTCTCGGAGCTGTCGGTCAGCGCTGTCGACCGAGAGACTTTAAAAAAGAACTACGTCGGCGACATCGTGCGCACTCAGGAAGAAGAACGCACCCGTCTCGCCCGCGAGATTCACGACAGCCCGCTGCAGACCGTGGCGTCTCTGATCCAGCGCATTCAGCTCGCGCGGCGCGGTTTGGGAAGGGCCGAGATCGACCGTGAACGCGTCGACGGGCACCTCGACGCCGCGCAGGAAGCCGCCCTTACCGCCGTGCAGGAGATGCGCGACGTCTGCGACCGGCTCTCGCCGCCGTGGCTCAGCCTCGGCGCCGCGCGCGCCTTGGAGGAGATTTCCAATCGTCTCAGCCGCATCCATAACGTCGCCGTCACGGCTGTCATCGAAGGCTGCACCGACGCGCTCAGCGAAAAGGACGCGCTGGCGCTGTGCCGCATCGTCCAGGAAGCCGTGGCCAATTCCGCCCGGCACGGTCACGCCGCGGCCGTCGAAGTCAAGCTGACCTGCGGCGACGGCTGTCGACTCACCATCGCCGACGACGGCTCCGGGATCGACCGCGAATTCGATCCCGAAGTCCTGCGCGTGCAGGGGCACCGCGGCATCGCCAGCATGAACGAACGCGCCGCGCTGATCGGCGCGTCGTTTTCCATCCGCCCCCGCCCCGAGGGCGGCACGCTGGTCACCGTGGATATCCCCGCCAGGCGATGAGCGCGTCTTCAAGCAAAAGCCGCCACGGAGAAGCGGCGGCTCGGAGAAAAAATTCAAAAGAAATATGATACGGAGCGTCCGTACAGAACCGCCCATATGCAGAAAGCCCGCCGATCGTTTGATCGGCAGGCTTTCTGCATTACGTTCATGGGAATTTTTCCGGTCCCTTCGTGATCGATCTTCGGGTTCTCCGCTTCCCCGTGGCGGCCGTCGTTCTCCGCCGCTCACGAACGTTTCTTTTTCGGTTCGAGCACGGTCAGCGGCACCTGCAGGCTGCCTTCGACCACGTAGTCGGAGCGGAAGATCCGCATCGAGCCTTCGCGCATTTTGCGGCGGCGGACTTCGCCGGGGAATTCGCTGCGCGTCCCCGAGTCGTCCTGGCTGAGCAGTTCCACGATCACCTCGCAGCTCCGTTCGCGCGTCTGCAGTTCGTACAGCAGCTGCTCGAGCGACGACAGACGGCGATCGGTCACCGTTGGCTCGTCGTTCGAATCGTCCGTCGGCGCGGGATTCCCTTGCCGCAGCGTAACCGTGTAGCCGCCCGCCGCATCCTCGGGGACCTTCAGCGTGAAGCTGCGGATCACCGGCTGATGGCGCCACGGGCGCAGCGTCGCCGTCACCGTCACCGTGTCGCCCGGAGCCGCTTCGCTGCGGTCAACGCTGAGACTCTCGATGATCAGCTTGCGGATCTGCGACGAAGCCGACAGCTTGATCTTCAGCCCCACGGGGCTGACGTTCCGATAGGGATTGCCGACCACGTTCGCCACGAGCGCCGCAATCGGCGACACGGCGTCGCTCATCACGTCCTCGTCGGCGATCACCACGTCGTTCACGTTCCAGTCGTCGGGCATGCCGTCGCCCGTGACAGTGACGTCATAACGCACGGTGCCGCCCGATTCGCGCGCCAGCTCGCGGTCCGCCAGTCCCGCAAGCAGCTCCGGCAAGAGCGAGGCCACGGCGTGCTCGTCGTTGATCATCTGAAAACGGCGCACCACCGTACGGCGGCTGTCGAGATCTTCGATTTCCACCCGCACCGAGACCGCCGGCGGGAAGCGGCCCAGCCAGCCGGCGATGCCCTCCGGCCGATCCTGCGTCACCGTGCCGACGAGGCGCTGCGACGCGGTCAGCTTGAACGGCGACTCGTAGCTGCCGATGACACCGTAGACTTCGCTTTTCGCCAACGGATAGGCCACGGCCCCCCAGTTCTTGAAACTGTGGCCGAAAGCGATGAAGCGTCCGTCGCGATCCACGGCCGTCAGCGTGCCGCTGACGTCGAGCGCCACGTCGCCCCAGGCCAGCATCGCCGAAACGGCGTCGCCCGGCTTGAGCGGCTTGGCCTTTTCCGACACCGCCGTATTGTCGCCCGAACCGCCCTCGACCACGCGCATGCCGAGCCGATCGCCGAGTTTCTTCAGCGCGCGGCGGCTGAGTCCATCCGCCGTCGCGTACATTTTCGCCGTGGTCTCGGCGACCGCCGGCTCCTTATGGGTCAGTTCTTCGGCTTCCGCGGCGGCGATATCCTGCGGCAGCGAGAACTCGAAATCGGGAACCGACTTTTCCTTCGCCGCCCGATGCGCCGGCGTCGGCGCCAAAACGCCGTCCGCTTTCTTCGCGGCGTTCCGCGCGTACTGGTCGTACAGTTCGCTGAACCGCCGTTCCAGCTCGGTATCCTTCTTTTTCGAGAGCAGCGGGCGCACGCTCGCAAGCTTTTGAGCGCGGCTCGGATAATCGAAAAGCTCCATCATCTGTTCGATCGGCGTCACCAACCCCATCTTCGGATCGCCGAAATCCCAGCCGAAGGAAAACGCGCCGATCAGCCGCCCGTTCACGTACACCGGCGAACCGCTCATGCCCGAAGCCATGCCGCCGGCCCTGTCGATGTCCGGACCGGAGGCGCGGATCAGGATCAGCTTCGAGGGGCGGTCTTTCTTGCTGACGACTCCCAGCACTTCGACCGGGAACGATTTGATCCTGCTGCCGGAGAAGACCGTTTTCGCGTACCCTTTCATGCCCGCCCGCACCTGCGCCAGCGGCATGACCGGCTCCGTCGGCGCAAAAGGCTCCGCCGCAGCCGGAACGCACAGCGCCAGCGCCGCGCCCACAACCGCCCAAAATCGTTTCATCGCGCCCACCTCAGATAGGCCAAAATAAAAGGATCGAGCCCACCGTCGAGCACGCCGCCGACGTTGCCCGTCTCTTCGCCGGTGCGGTGATCCTTGACCAGCGTGTAGGGCTGGAGCACATACGACCGGATCTGGCTGCCCCACGTGCTCTCTTTCTTTTCGCCGGCGAGCGCGCTCATCTCCGCCTGCCGCTGCTCGAGCTCCCGCTGGTAAAGTTTCGACTTCAGCACCGACAGGGCCGTGGCCTTGTTCATGTGCTGGCTGCGCTCGTTCTGGCAGCTGACCACGATGCCCGTGGGCAGATGCGTGATGCGCACCGCCGAATCCGTCATGTTGACGTGCTGGCCGCCCGCGCCGCTGGAACGGTACGTGTCGATGCGCAGGTCTTCCGGCGCGATCTCCACGTCCACGTCGTCGGGCAGCTGCGGCGACACGTCCACCGACGCAAAGCTCGTGTGCCGCCTTTTGTTGGTGTCGAAGGGCGAGATACGCACGAGGCGGTGCACGCCGATCTCGGAGCGCAGATAACCGTAGGCCGTCTCGCCCTGGATCAGCAGCGTCGCGCTCTTGATGCCGGCTTCTTCGTCGTGCTGGTAATCGAGCAGCTTCGTCTTGAAACGACGTTCCTCGCACCAGCGCAGGTACATGCGGTACAGCATTTCCGCCCAGTCCTGCGAATCCAGCCCGCCCGAACCGGCGTGCACGCTTAAAATAGCGCTGCAATGGTCGTACGGCCCCGACAGCAGCAGCGCCATCTGCTCGTCTTCGATCTCGCGGCGGAACGCCGCGCTGCGTTCGCCGAACTCGCTCGTCAGTTCGGCGTCTTCGCCGTCGTCCAGCAGCTCGGCGATCGTCTGCAGATCGGCAAACTCCCGTTCGATCTTGTCCCAACGGGTCAGATCGGCCTCGTGCCGCGACAGCTGGGCCGAAATTTTCTGCGCGTCGGCCCCCGACCAGAAATCGGGCGCGGACGCCTGCGCGCGCAGCTCCTCACAGTTCTTCCTTATCGCAGGCAGGTCAAAGGCTTTCCTGCAGCTCGGCCTTCAGCGCCTGCAGTTCCTCCATGACCGTGGTGATCGGCATCAATGCCATCGGTTTCATTCCTCCCGAAAAACAGATTTGTCATTTTATTATAGCATCCTGCGCCTCGATGCAGAATCCGTTGCCTCTCTTTTGTCCGCATTTTTTACGTATCTCTTCGCCGCGGCGCTTGCCCTTTCGCGCCGACATGATATAAATAAAACGACGAAGATCCTTTCGCCTCCGCCGGCTCGTCGAGGCCGTTCCGCCCCGGCGGACCTGCCCGCTTCGAAACGCGGCACTTCCAATGATCCCGGTCAATCGAAAACGGGGACTCCACGGAAAGGAATGAAATCATGGTTCACGACATCGGCAAAACCATCATGATCATCGGTCTCACGCTGTTCGCCGTCGGGGCCGTCGTCCACTTCGGCGGGCGCTTTCTGCCCTTCGGCCGCCTGCCTGGTGACTTTGCCTGGCAGGGCAAGAACTGGTCGATTCATTTTCCGTTTGCCAGTTCGATCGTCGTCAGCGTTATCCTTACCGTCCTCGCCAACCTTTTCTTCCGCCGCTGAGCCATTGGGCGACTTTTTGACGCCGCTGCGGTATAATGGTTATTAAAGAAGTTTTACGACAGGAGCGAAACGAAAATGAGCCTTGACCAACGACTGACCCAACTTTCCCACAGCAGCGGCTGAGCCGCCAAAATAGGTCCGGAGGACCTGGCGAAAGTTTTGGCGGATCTCCCCCGTCCCCACGACGGCCGTATCCTCACCGACTGGGAGGGGGGCGAGGACGCGGCGCTGTGGAAGATCACCGAAGAGCGCGTCGGCATCCTCACGCTCGATTTCATCACCCCGGTCGTCGACGATCCTTACGTGTGGGGGCAGATCGCCGCCGCCAATTCGATCAGCGACGTGTTCGCCATGGGCGGCTCGCCGCTCGTGGCGCTCAACATCGTCGCCTTCCCGCTCAACTGCCTGCCGCTGGACATGCTCAAGCGCCTCATGGAAGGCGGCGCTTCGAAAGTGTCCGAAAGCGGCGCTTTTCTCATGGGCGGGCACAGCGTCGAAGATCAGGAGCCCAAGTACGGGCTCTGCGTCTTCGGCGAAGTCGAGCGCGACGCCATGTGGCGCACCACCGGCGCGCATCCCGGCGACGCGCTCGTGCTCACCAAGCCGCTCGGCACGGGCATCATGGCCACCGCCATCAAGGCGGAAATGGCCGATCCCGCGCAGGCGGCGGAGGCCGTGCGCTGGATGACGGCGCTCAACGACCTGCCCCGCCGCATGACGGCCGAGCAGCGCCGCCGCGTCCACGCCGCCACGGACGTCACCGGCTTCGGCTTGGCCGGACACGCGCTCGACATGGTTTCCGACCACCGCGTCGACCTCGAACTGAGCGTCGAGGCTCTGCCGCTGCTCGACGGCGCGGCCAACCTCGCCCAGATGGGATTGTTTCCCGCCGGAGGCTACCGCAACGAAAAGCTCTACGCGCCGCAGATCGACCGTCTCGAAAAAGTATCGCGCACACGCCGCGACTTCCTCTTCGACCCGCAGACTTCCGGCGGCCTGATGATGGCCTGCCCGCCGGAAGACGCCGAAGAAGTCGCGGCGCTCGCCAAACGGCACGGTTTCGACCGCGCCGGCGTGATCGGCCGCTTCAAACCCGGCACGGGGCGCATCGTCTGCGTCTGACGCTACGAACAAAGGCTGCCGCGGAGACACGGCGCAAAAACGGAGAAAGAAGACATCAAAAACCGCGAGGGCGGATGACCGGATTTGAATCGGTCATCCGCCCTCGCGGTTTTCGATTTTCGCCGCAAAGCGGTGGCTCCATTTTTCTCTTCGCTTTTTCTCCGTGTCTCCGCGGCGGCCTTTGTCCTGCCTCTTCGTTCAACGGCGGCTGAGCCGGGAACCGACGTCGAGGAGAACGCGGTGCATGAAAAACAGGATGTCCTCGTTCTTCGGCGGCGCGATGTAAACGGCTCCGAGATGGGCGACCAAGGCACGGCGGAGCTTGGGATCGACATCATAAGCGACGACGACGAGACGCCCGGCGGCCAGACCAGCGACGAGGTTTTCGATGTATTTCGGATTGGAAGCCTGGCCGATCTGGCGGATGCGCCGCATTTCCTCCTCGGTCGGAACGCTGACGGCGCAGCCGAAAGCAGCGAAGAAGAGACGGTATCGTTCGCTCAGGCAGAGCACCTTCGTGCCTGTCATGAGACGGCGTCCGGTGATCAGCACGGAGCGGAGGCGCGCGTTGAACTCGCCGAGACGGCGCTGGAAGTAGGCATAGCGCGCGGGGACGAGTTCGCTGAGGGCGTTCGCGACCTGCTGCGCGGTAAACGGCATGTTGGCAGGATCGCCGTAAAAGGCGTCGACGTCGCCGCGTTTCACGCCGTCGGGGTAAAGATAATGCAGATTGGCGCGGTCTTGCTCGGCGGCGGTCAGATTCTTGCCGCGGCGGCCGGCCGTCATGAACTCGCGATACTGCGCCGGATCGAGCGCGTAAAGCGGCAGCGCCGCGTTCGCGCTGCCCATGACGGCGGCGCGGCTGACGCGCAGGCGGCCGTTGTCGTCCCAGCTCGCGCCGGATGCGGTGCTCACATAAGGGCCGCCGATAAATTGAAGCAGCAGTTCGGTCATCGGGTCGAGCGCCAGCACGCGCATTTTTTCCGCGGCGGCGGCCGACAGCGCGCCCAGCAGTAGCGCCGCGCCGCAGAGGACGATTCGGAACCGGCGCATGGCTAGGCTTTGGCGCAGATCACGGCAACATCCTCGCCGTCCAGCTCTTTGACGCGCACGTCCACGATCTCCTGCGACGAGGTGGGCACGGCCTTGCCGAGATAGTCAGGCTGAATCGGCAGCTCGCGGTGGCCGCGGTCAATGAGGATCAGCAGCTGCACGCAGGCGGGGCGGCCAATGTCGCCGATGGCTTCCAGCGCGGCGCGGATCGTGCGTCCCGTGTACAGCACGTCGTCGACGAGGATGATGCGGCGGCCGTTAACATCGACGGGAATGGACGTGCTGTGAACGACGGGCTGGTCGCTGAGCAGCGTGATGTCGTCACGGTACAGCGTGATGTCCAGCTCGCCCAGCGGCAGCTTGACGCCTTCGGCGACGCGCAGGAACTCGCGCAGCCTTCCGGCCAGATAGACGCCGCGGCGCTGGATGCCGATGATGACGAGGTCGTCGGCGCCGCGGTTGCGTTCGACGATCTCGTTGCCCATGCGGCGCAGGGCGCGCTCCATGTCTTCGGCCGTCATCACGACGGCTTTTTCTTTCAGTTTCAACGCCGCATCGCCTCCCGTCGTAAAAGGATCGTTTTTCTACTTCGCGCTGGGCCGGCTGCCGGGCTTGACGGGAGGCGTGCCCAGTTCGCGGCACAGCGGGCAGTCGTCGGCTTCCCAGGTGGGGAAAGAGACCTTGAAGAGCGAAACGAGCTCGGGCCCGAGCTGCTGCGCGCCGCCGGAGCGGTCGACGATGCAGGCAGAACCGGCCCAGACGCAGCCGCCGGCGATCATGTGCTCGGCGGTCTCCTTGACGGAGCCGCCCGTGGTGACGACATCCTCGACGGCGACGAAACGTTTGCCGACCGGCATCGGGAAGCGGCGCAGCTTCATTTTGCCTTCCTCACGTTCGCAGAACAAAAATGGAATATCCAGCGCGCGCGCCACCTCATGTCCGATGATCAGCCCCCCCAGCGCCGGCGAGACGATGAAGTCGGGCCTGAACGCGGCGATCCGTTTGGCGATCTCGCCGCCGGCGAACGCCGCGTATTTGGGAAAGCGCAGCAGCATGGCGCACTGCATGTAGTTGCCGCTGTGCCGCCCCGAGGTGAGCTTGAAATGCCCCTCAAGCCACGCTTTGCTCTCGACGAGCATCTCTTTCAGTTTTTCCTGCACCTGAGAATTCGTCATCACTTCCGACATGCCAATCCCTCCTCGATGGATCGGGCGATCTCTTCGACCGCCTTGCGAACGTCGGGCGCTTTGTAGATGGGACGCCCCATGACGATGTAATCGGCGCCGTTGCGGAACGCGTCGGCGGGCGTGGCGACGCGGCTCTGGTCGTCGCCGCCGGCGACGAGGCGCACGCCGGGCACGACCTTGAGCAGCGTCGGCGGCGTCACGGCGCGCACCTCGGTCAGATCGAGCGGCGAGCACACCAGCCCGTCCATGCCGCAGTCTCCGCACAGCCAGGCGCGCTTTTTGATGGCCGCGTCCATCGGGCAGCCGGGGGCGACTTCGTCCCAGCTTTTTTCGTCGAAGCTGGTCAGCACGGTGATGCCGAGCAGCTTCATGGTCGAGCCGAGCCGATCGCGGGCGGCGACAGATTCTTCCATCATGCGGCGGCCGCCCGCGGCCTGCAGCGTCAGACAGAAGATGCCGAGGTCGCCCAGCGTCTCCACGGCCAGGCGCACGGTGTTGGGGATGTCGTGCAGCTTCAGGTCGAGAAACAGTTTGAAACCGTGGTCGACGATCTCCTTCAGAAACGGCGCGCCGCCCTGAGCGTAGAGGCGCGGGCCGATCTTGATGGCGTCCACGATTCCCGAAAGGGCGTCCATTGTGCGGCGCGCCTCGCGCAGCGTGTCGAGGTCGAGCGCCGCAAACAGCGGCAAAGATGTGTGTTCGGTCATAAAAGCACTCCTCACGTTGATAGGATCGATCCCGTTTTTTTGACAAAATTTTCGCGTGCTCACGCGCGGCGGGCGCGGCCGATCAGTTCGGCCAGGGAAGCGACGTTCCAGCGCTCCACGGCGGAGAGCAATCCCTCGTGGACGTTTTCAAGCACTTTGAAATCGCCGAACAGCGCCGCTCCGACTTCCACGGCGCTGGCTCCGGCCATGATCATGGCCAGCGCCGAATCGGGGCCGTCCACGCCGCCGCAGCCGATCACTGGAATTTTCACGGCGCCGGCCGCGTCCCAGACGACGCGCAGCGCCAGCGGAAAAACGGCCGGGCCGGAAAGTCCCGCCACGCGGCGGCTGAAAACCGGCACCCCGCGCAGCGTGTCGATCGCCATGCCCAGCCAGGTGTTGGCGGCCACGACCGCGCTGGCTCCGGCCGACTCGGCGGCCTTCGCCACCGCGGGAATGTCGGGCGCCTGCGGCGTCAGCTTCACCCACAACGGGCCGTCCCAGCGCCGGCGCGCCATCTCCGTGGCCTGCGCCGTCAGCGCCGGGTCGACGCCCCAGCTCATGCAGCCGTGATCGGTGTTGGGGCAGGAAACGTTCAGTTCCACGCCGTCGACCATGTCCCCGGCTTCGGCGATGCGGTCCATCATGTAAGCCAGATCTTCCGCGCTCTGCATACAGACGTTGAGCATCACGGGCACGCCGCGTTTTTTCAGGTCGGGCAGACGGCAGTCGATGAAGCGGTCGATGCCCTCGTTCTGCAATCCGATGCTGTTGAGAACGCCCGAGGGCGTCTCCCAGATGCGGCAGCCGGGATTGCCAGGGCAGGGATCCTTGGTGATGGCTTTGGAACAGATCGCGCCGACGTGGCGCGTCAGGTCGTCCGCCCACATTCCGGCTTCGTAAGCCCACGTGCCCGACGCGATCACGACGGGGACTTTCAGCTTCATGCCGCCGACGTCGAGCGCGAGCGGATCAGAGATGCAGCTCATCCCATTTCACCTCCCTGGCCTGGAACACGGGGCCGTCGATGCAGACGCGCCGCCGTCCCGTCGTGGTGTCGACCACGCAGCCGAAGCAGCCGCCCATGCCGCAGCCCATGCGGCGCTCGAGGCTGACCTGGATGTCGTCGCACTGCGCGCCGTACCGTTCGTACAGCGCTTTCATCATCGGATTGGGGCCGCAGCAGGCCAGCGACACGTCGCTCAGATCCTGCCCTTCCAGTCCGGCGATGGAAAATCCCCTGCGTCCGATCGAACCGTCGTCGCTGTACAAAACCATCTCCGGCGCGCGGGCGCGTACCCAGTCGGCGAAGCTCCGCCACGAGGCGTTGCCGACGCCGAGGAACAGACGGTCGAAACCGTTCAGCTCGCGGCGCAGGAACAGCAGCGGCGCGATGCCCAGCGTGCCGGCCACGCCCCAGACTTTTTCGTGCCGGAACGGGGCGAACTGCCCGCCTACGGGCCCGCGCACGGAAAGCGACGCGCCAGGTTCGGCGGCAGCCAGCAGAGCCGTGCCCTGCCCAACGACGCGGAAAAGCGTCTCGATCGTCCCCTTTGCGGGGTCGGCATCGAGGATGCCGAGCGGCCGGCGCAGCAGCGGCGCCGTGGCGGCCGACGTTTTGAGCAGCACGAAATTCCCCGGCCGCGCGTTTTCGGCAATCTCTGGACACGCGAACGTCAAATGCCAGATGTCCGGCGAGACCCGTTCCTTTTCGAGCAGCCGCGAATCGTAATCGCGAATCAATCCAAACTCCCCTCTCGTTGGCGCTCTCCGCGCGGCCGCTTGCGCGGCGCGCTTTCATCCCCCAGCGCGCGGCGCAAACGGCCGCGCGATCGACGGATTTATTGTATCGCAACGGACCGTTTTATACAACCGATTGCACGAAAGTTCTTCGATCGCAGACGATCCGCCCGCCCAACACGGTCATCAGGACCGTGCCGCTCAGCGTCCAGCCGTTGAACGGACAGTTGCGCGACTTCGATTTGAACTTCGCCGCGTCCACGCGCCAGCGGCGTTCGGGATCGAACAGCGTCAGATCGGCCGGCGAACCGGGCTGAAGACGAACGGGCGGCAGCTTGAAGATCCGCCGCGGCGCGGAGCTCATGCGCTCCACCAGCGAGGAAAGCGAAAATCCGCGCTCGCGGCACAATCCGTCGAGGCACAGCCCCAGCGACGTTTCCAGACCGATGATGCCGTTGGGGGCCTTGGCGATGCCGAGGGCTTTTTCGGCCGGCGTGTGCGGCGCGTGATCGGTGGCGACCACGTCGAGCACGCCGCTCATCAGCGCCTCGCGGATCGCCGCCGCGTCGTCGGCCGTGCGCAGCGGCGGGCTCATCTTGGCGTTGGCGCCGCATTCGAGAATCGCCGTTTCGTCGAGGAACATGTGATGCGGCGTGGCCTCGCCGGTAACGGCGACGCCGCGGGCTTTCGCCGCCGCGATGATCTCGACGCCGCGGCGCGAACTGACATGCTGCGCGTGCACATGCGCGCCCGTCTTCTCGGCGAAGAACACGTCGCGCATGATCATCAGCTCCTCGGCCAGCGCCGGCGCGCCGGCGAGCCCCAGTTTTTTGGAGATCTCGCCGCGGTTCATGGAGCGGTCGCCTTCGAAGCCGGGAGCCTCGCAGTGAACGCTCACGGGCAGGCCGACGGCGGCCGCTTTTTCCATGGCTTCGTAAAACAGCGGCCCGCTGCCGACGGTGAGGCCGTCGTCGGTCAGGCAGACCGCGCCGGCTTCCTTCAACGCTTCGAAGTCGGTCAGTTCTTTGCCGCCCAGCCCCTTGGTGACCGCGCCCCCCGGATAGATGCGGCAGTCCATGGTCCGGTTGCGCTCGATGCAGCTGCGGATCAGCTCGGGCGAATCGACGGCCGGCTTGGTGTTGGCCATCGTCACCACGGTCGTGAAACCGCCGTTGGCCGCGGCGGCGCAGCCCGTCTCCAACGTTTCCTTTTCGGTCTGGCCGGGATCGCGGAAATGCACGTGCAGATCGACCAGTCCTGGGGCCAGGACTGCGCCGCCGCAGTCGATCTTTTCGGCGTCCGCAGTCGGCAGCAGCTCGGGGCCGAGGGCGGAAACGACGCCGTTTTCGACCAGCAGATCGCCCCGCATGTCCATTTTCAGATCGGGGTCGATCAGGCGCGCTTTTTGAAACAGGATCGGTTTCATGAACAGCCTCCTTATAAAAATATCCGTGGGATTCCGGAGTCTTCGTAAAAAAGTTACCGAACGATGTCTTTCACCGCCTGGAGCAGCACTTCATAGCCGGGACGCACGCGCCGCCAGTCCACCGTTTCGGCCGGGTTGTGGCTGACGCCGTCCTTGCACGGCACGAAAATCAGCGCCGAAGGGATCAACGTGGCCATGTACATGGCGTCGTGTCCCGCGCCGCTGGGCATGTGCCGGTATTTGACCTGCAAGTCTTTGCAGACGTTTTCGAGGCGGCGCGCCAACAGGCCGTCCATGGCGACGGGCTTGTCGGCCGAGTAGAGCGTGAAGTTCGCCCTCACGCCGCGTTCGGCGCAGACGCTTCCGACGCGCGCCTTGATCTCGTCGCAGGCGCGGCGGATGCTTTTTTCGACGATGCCGCGCACGTCCACTTTCAACACGACTCGCCCCGGCACCACGTTCATGGCCCCGGGGTAACACTCGCACACGCCCACGGTGGCGACCGTGCCGAACTCGCTTTCCTCACGTCCGGCGCGCTCCGCGGCGAGGATTATCTCCGCCGCCGCGGCCATGGCGTCGTGGCGCAGGTTCATCGGACAAGCGCCGGAATGGGCCTGTTCGCCGATCACTTCGAGCATGAAACGCGTCGGCGCGGCGATCGCCTCGACGATGCCCACGTCCTCGCCGTTCCAGTCGAGCACCGGCCCCTGTTCGATGTGCAGTTCGAAATAAGAGTGATACGACGCCGGCGCCAGGCAGTCGCGCGGGATCCGCTCGGGCCGCCCGCCGAAATCGCGCAGCGCATCGAGCAGCGTCACGCCCTGTTTGTCCTTGAAGCGCAGCGTGTCCATCAGCGACAGATTGCCCGTCGCCGCTTTGCTGCCGATCGTCGCCAGCGAAAAGCGGCTCGATTCCTCCGCGGTGAAGACCACCACCGACAGCGAACGCCGCGGATGCGGATTTTCGGCAAGGAGGTCGCGCGCCGCGCCCAGCCCGCAGGCCACGCCGAGCACGCCGTCGTAGCACCCGCCCTCGGGCACAGAATCCAGATGCGAGCCGATCACCACGCCCGGCTGGTCCGCGCTTCCCTCGAAACGTCCCCACAGATTGCAGCAGGCGTCGGTCGTCACCGACATGCCGAGCGATTTCATCTCTTCGATCACGATCTCGCGCGCCTGACGGTCCGCCTCGGTCAGAGCGAGGCGGGAAACGCCCCGCTCGCCGCGCCCGGTCTGCGAGATCGCCGCGACCAGTTCGCGGACGCGCTCGAAACCCGACATTCCCCGCGCTCCCTAACGGCCGTACACCAGCGCCGGCAGGAAGGTTGAAAGCGCCGGCACGTAGGAGATCACCAGCAGGCCGACGATCGAGACGATGATGAACTTCGTCACCGCGCCGATGATCTTCGACATCGGCAACCCGGTCACGCCCGCGGCCACGAACAGGTTCAGTCCGAACGGCGGAGTGAAGTTGCCCAGCGCCAGGTTGGAGACCATGATGATGCCCAGATGCAGCGGGTCGATGCCCATCTGCTGGGCGATCGGGAAGAACAGCGGCGCGAGGATGACGATGGCGGCGATACCTTCCATGAACATGCCCACGATCAGCAGAATGACGTTGACCATGGCGATGAACGCCCAGGGCGTTTTGATGTTTTCGATGATCGCCGCCGTGACCATCTGCGGGATGCGCGCCACGGTGAGGAACCAGGCGAAGCTCGTGGCCGCGGCGACGAGGATCATCACTTGCGCGCAGGTCACGGCCGAACGCAGACACACGTCGAACAGTTTCGCCCAGGTGATCTCGCGGTAGACCGCCACGCCGACGAACAGCGCGTAAACGGCGGAGATCCCCGCCGCCTCGGTGGGCGTGAACACGCCGCAGTAAATGCCGCCGAGGATGATCACCGGCACCATCAGCGACCAGCCGGCTTCCAGCGTGTTGCGGACGATCTCGCCGCGGCTGGAGGGCGCCGAGACCTTGAGATCGTGATGGCGCGCGAAGTACCAGATGTAGACGACCGTCGCCAGCCCGTAGACGATCCCGGCGCTGACGCCCGACATGAACAGCGAGCCCACCGACACGCCCGTGGCAGCCGCGTACATGATCAGCGTCACGCTGGGCGGGATGATCAGCGCCACCGATCCCGACGACGCGATCAGACCGGCGGAGAAATCCTCGGGATAGCCGCTTTCGATCAGCTCGGGATAGAGCACGCGCCCCATGGCGACCACCGTCGCCGGGCTGGAGCCGCAGAGCGCGCCGAAGATCATGCAGGTGCACTGCGTCGTGTAGGCCAGTCCGCCCTTGCGCGCCCCCACGAGGCTGCGCGTCCACTTGAGGATACGCTTGGAGAGTCCGCCCGTGTCCATCAGATTGGCGGCGAAGATGAAAAACGGCATCGACATCAGCGAAAACTTGTCGAGTCCGCCAAACATGCGCTGCGCCAGCACCATCGGATCGAGTCCCGTGAAGAGCAGCATCGAAACCAGCACGGCCGCCGCCAGAGCGACGAAGATCGGCACGCTGCCGAACAGCAGCGCCAGCAGCGCGCACATCAGAAAGACCGTCATCTAGGCGCCCTCCTTCCCGAAAGCGGCCTGAACGAAACGCAGCGCCATCAGCGCCGATCCCAAAGGCATCGCCAGATAAGGGATCCACATGGGGATTCCCATCGCCGGCGAAGTCTGCTCGAGTTCCACGGTGAACCGCACCAGCTGATAGCTGTACCGGAACAGCGTCGCGCAGAATCCCGCCGCGATCAGATAGACCAGACGCGTCAGCGCGCCGGCCATTTTTTCGGGCAGCACGCCGAGCAGAAAGTCCATGCGGATATGCGCCCCCCGCCGCACGCAGACGCTGCCGCCGATAAAAGTGATCCAGATCATCAGATAGCGGATCAGCTCTTCGGCCCAGCTCGTGCTGGCGCTGAAAACATAGCGCAGCACCACGTTGACGAACAGCACAAGAGCCGTTGTCAGCAGAGCGGCCGCACAGAAAATCTCCTCAATCCTGCCGAGGAACCTGAGCATTTTTCGATCTCCTCCCAGTTTCATGCAACGCATCATGAATATAAAAACGAAAGGGGCGAACCTCCTGCAGGAGCCGCCCCTTAATTTTCCGCTCTTGAAAACCCCTTTCGCCCCTCATTTTTTCTCGAAGAGTCATGAGCGGGCGAAAGTCTTCTGCCAGTCCGCCGCTCAGCGGGCCTCCTTGGCTTCGTAGACCGCTTTCAGCAGCTCCGCCTTGGTCGCCGAGCCCTCGACGAACTTGTCGTGCAGCGGCTTGCTGACCTCGATGAACTTGGCGCGGTTCTCGTCCGTCAGTTCGCCGACGGCGATCTTGGACTGTTTGATCTGCTCGAGGAATCTGGCCTCGCCCTCTGCCTGCGCCAGGCGTTCCGCCACGCGGGCGCCGCGTTCGCACTCGACGATCAGCTTCCGTACGTCCTCGCCCTGCTTCTCGAACCAGCGCCTGTTGACGATGAACAGATAACCGAGGAACCCGTGATCGGAGATCGTCAGATAATCCTGCACCTCGTACAGCTTGGCCATGGCGATGGTCTGCAAAGGATTCTCCTGACCGTCGACGATGTTCTGCTGCAGCGCGTTGTACAGCTCGGCGTACTCGATCGGGATCGGATTGGCGCCCCACGACTTGTACTGCTCCACCAGCTGCGGGCTGGGCATGACGCGGATCTTCATGCCCTTCAGATCCTCGGGCGCGTTCACCGGCCTGCCCTTGGTCGTGATCTGTTTGAAACCCGAAGCCCACAAGCCCAGGGTCTTGAAGCCCTTCTTCTCGCAGAAGGCGTAGAACTTCCCGCCGACTTCGCCGTCCATGATGCGGTACAGCTCGTCCTTGTCGGCCCACAGAAACGGGAAGTCGATGACGCTCAGTTCCTCGACGAAAGGCGTCAGCACGGAAGTGGGCTGCACGGACATCTCCAGCGTGCCCATCTGCACCATTTCGGCCTGCTCGCGCATCGAGCCCAGCTGCATCTGCGGGAACACGTCCACGGTGATCCTGCCGCCCGATTTCTCTTCCATCAGCTTTTTGAACGTCTGGGCGCCGACGTCCTCCGGGCTGCCGACAGGCTGGTTGTGACTGAGGCGGACGTTCATCGCCGGGTACTCCGCCGCGGCCAGCGAGGCCGGGGCGATCAGCGCAGCGGCGAGAAACAGACTTGCCAACTTCTTCACGTGCGATCCACTCCTTTGAAGGATAACGAACTTTTCCTCCGCCGCGAAATCTCGGAGGCCGGTCCATTATAGCAAGGCGCCGCGAACCGTGCAATCGGTTTCAGGAAAGGCGAAAGACAAAATCCGCTCCGGCATCCTCCGCGCCCGGCGCTGGAAAAAAATTTCCGCCGCGGTACAATAAACCACGTCATCGCTCTTCATACAAGGAGGTTTTCGCCATGACCCGGACAAACGACGTCCGCCCCGTCGCCGCCGCCGGCGGCGAGTCGCTCGACCTGATCCGCCTGCCGCTGGACGGCCGGCCCGGCTTCGAGGAGTTCCTCGGCGCCTGGCTGCTGCGCGCTCCCGGCGAAACCGCGCTGGTCGACTGCGGCGTGGCCGGTTCCTACGCGCGTCTCAAAAAAGCGCTGGACGACCTGGAAGCCGCGCCCGACCTGCTGCTGCTCACCCACATCCACCTCGACCACTGCGGCGCGGCCGGCTGTCTGTGCCGCGATTACCCGCGGCTGAAAGTGTTCTGCTGCGAGCGCGCCTCCCAGCACCTGATCTCGCCGCAAAAGCTCTGGCAGGCCACCGCCGCTACGCTCGGCGAAGCGATGGCCGCCGCTTACCGGCCGCCGCTGCCCGTGCCCGCTTCCGCTCTCGTCGCGCGCGAACAGCTGCCCCCCGCGTGGCGCGTCATCGACACGCCCGGGCACGCCGCTCACCACGTCTCCTTCCTGCGCCGCTGCGCGGGGCGGCGCCTCTGCTTCGGCGGCGAAGCGCTCGGCGTCATCCCCGGCGACGGCGCCGCGAGCTGGTTCGCCGACGGCCGGCGGCGGGACGGCATCCGTCCCGCCACGCCGCCCCGCTACGTGCCGGAAATCGGCCGCGAGAGCATGAGAAAGCTCGCCGCCGCCGACTGGGACCTGTTCTGCGCCGGGCACTTCGGCGCTTCGTCCGACCGCACGCTGCCCGAACGGGCGCTGAAGCAGAACCTTTTCTGGGAAGAAACGATCGCCCAGGCCCTGCGAGACGGCCTGAGCGAAGACGAAACGGTCGAATTGCTGCGGCGCGAAGACCCCGAACTGGCCAACCTCGTCGCCTATACCGAAAGCGCGCAGAGCCGCGAAGCGTACTTCCTCGGCAACAGCGTGCGCGGCTTCGCGCGCTTTCTGGGCGAGAACGCCTGACGGCCGGGGCATCCGCGGCGCCCGAGAAGACGTGCTTTGCTTTGCCAAACGCAAAAATGGACGGCACACAAAAAATCCCCGGCGCCGAAAAAAATGGCCGCCGGGGATTTTTTTGCGTGCCGCATGTCCCGCGCGAAACGCGGACGTCCGCTCCATGCCGACGCGGTCTTCTCCGCGTTCCGGCGCCGGGGCGCCTTTTCGCGGTCACTGTCCGCCAGTCGGCTCCGGGGCTTTGAACGTGCCTTCGGAACGGGAGACGATCAGCGCCGTGGCCGCGTCGCCGGCGATGTTGGGGATCACGCGGGCCATGTTGAGGATGCGGTCGATACCGGCCAGCAGCCCGATCGCTTCCATGGGCAGATGGACCGAGGTGAGCACGATGGTCAGCATCACCAGCCCCGAGCCGGGCACGCCGGCGGTGCCAATGGAAGCCAGCGTGGCGGCGAGCATGATCATGACCTGATCGGCGACGGTGAGCGGTACGCCGAAGATCTGGGCCGTGAAGACCACGGCGATGGCTTCGTAGATGGCGGTGCCGTTCATGTTCATGACGGCGCCGAAGGGGATCACGAAGTTGGCCGTCTCCTCGTCGACGCCGAGTTTCTTCGTGCATTCGAGGTTGAGCGGGATCGTGGCGACGCTGGAACAGGTGGCGAAGACGAAGGTCATCGCTTCCTTCATCGTTTTCAGGAAACGGAGCGGGCTGACGCGCCCGATCACGCCGGCCATCAGACCGGCCTGAACGACGACCAGATAGAGGAACGAGGCGATGTACATGGCCGCGATCGCCTTGATGTAAGGGATGAGGATATCCGGGCCGTTGGCTCCCACGACCTGCGCCATCAGGCCGAAAACGCCGTAGGGCGTGAACTCGAGCACGATGGTGGTGATCTTTTTCATCGCTTCCTGTCCGGAGCGGAACATGTCGAGCAGCGCTTGCCCCTTGGGGCCGATCTTCATCAGCGCGAAGCCCAGCAGCAGCGCGAAGAAAATGATCTGCAGCAGGTTCTGTTTCGACAGGGCCTCGAAAGGATTTTTGGGGATAACGTTGATCAGCGTGTCGAGCATTGAGACCTGTTTCGCCGCCGTCTTCGCCGATTCCTTGGCGAGCTCAATGCTGACGCCCGTGCCGACCTGCATGAGATTGGCGAAGATCAGGCCGATGACGATGGCAAGTGTGGTGCTGACAAGGAAGACGACCACCGTCTTCACGCCCATGCGTCCCAGCTTCTTGCCGTCGCCCACGTCGGCGGCCGCACAGACCAGCAGGCAGAGCACCAGCGGCGCCACCACCATGGTCAGCAGGTTAGTGAGGATTGTTCCCAGCGGTTTCAGCACCGCGGCCTGCCTGCCGAAGATCAGCCCCGCGGCGACGCCGAGCGCGAAGCCGATCATGATGCGCGTGAACAGGCTCAGTTTGTTCCACGGTTTAAAGATGAATCCCATTTCTCTTCCCCCTTTAATGAAAAATCAAACGAAGCGGCAGACGTGATCGATCGCGATGTCGGAGAAGCCGTAGGCTTCGGCCTTGGTCATCTTGCCGTTACAGACGTCTCCGATGATCTCAAGGAGCTCCCTGCCGCTTTCCCGATACGTCGTCGTGCCCTTGATGATGCCGCTCAGATCGACGTCCATGTTGTCGTCCATCATCCGATAGGTGCGGGCGTTGCCCGTCACCTTGAGTACGGGCACGATGGCGTTGCCCGTCGGCGTGCCGCGCCCCGTGGTGAAGATCACGGCGTTGCAGCCGCCAGCTACCATGGAGGTGACGGAGGAGATGTCGTAACCGGCCGTGTCCATGACGATGGCGCCGTGCTTCGTGGGGCGCTCGGCCTGCGCCAGCACTTCGACGATGGGGCGGGTGCCGCCCTTGCGGATGCAGCCGAGGCTTTTCTCGTCGAGCGTGGAAAGGCCGCCCGCCTTGTTGCCGGGCGTGGGCTGACCGGCGCGGCAGTCCTGCCCTGCCGCCTTGAGGTGTTCTTCGTAATCCCGGCAGATCTCGATGATCTTGTTGTGCAGTTCCGGCGTCGCCGCACGCCGGGCGACGACGTGCTCGGCGCCGATCCATTCGATGGACTCGCTCATGATCGTCGAAGCGCCGAGATCCACGAGCAGGTCGCTGAGCTCGCCCACGGCGGGATTGCTGGCGATGCCCGAGGTAGCGTCGGAGCCGCCGCACTCGATGCCCAGAAGCAGATTCGATATGTCACACCATTCTTTTTGCTGCATGGCGGCTTCGGCGGCCATGTCGCGCGCGGCGCGGACAGCTTTTTCGATGGTTCTGAGCGTGCCGCCCTCTTCCTGAATGCCGAAAGAGACCACGGGCTTGCTGGTCATTCCCCGGATTTTTTCGCGCAACTGCGCGTGCCCCACCGTCTCGCAGCCAAGGCCAATGATGACGACACCGTAGACGTTGGGATTGCAGGCGAAACCCGTCAGCACTTTCTGCGACATGGCCGTGTTCGCCGCCACGTCGGAACAGCCGGTGTTGAAAATGATGTTCACGGCGCCGCGCACCTGCGACGCGATGATGCGCGCGCTCTCGCTGCCGCAGGCACACGTGGGCAGGATCAACACGTGATTGCGGATGCCCGCGCGCCCCTCCTGGCGTTTGTATCCCCAAAACTGCATCGTTTCCCCCTCCTTATACCATTTCACTGGCGTAGTCTCGCGGCACGCTGAAGATGTTCTCGTGCGAGACCCAGTGCCCTTTCGCGATCGGTACCAAGGTGCGGCCGATCAGCTCGCCGTACTTGATCACTTCGTCCCCCTCGTCCAGCGGGACCAAGGCGACCTTGTGGCAATAGGGAATCGTCTCCTCCGCCGTGAGCGTGCAGAGCTCATCGCCGTGGCGATAAACGACCGGCGCCCCGGCCGGCACCTCTTCGACGCAGGTGACCACGTTGTCTTTCTCATCCATGAGCAAAGCGTTGATGTTCACATTCAATCCCCCCTTGAAAGTCGAATATCTTGCTTGACGTCATCATACGGCGGCAGTAACATAAATTCAATTACTGGAAATTTATTACACCATAAGGAGAATTTATGTTATGAGACAGGTGCTGGAGTACGTCTACGAGGTCTACAAAAGCGGCAGCCTTTCGAAAGCGGCGGAAAAACTGTATATCACGCAGCCGGCGCTGAGCATGGCGATCAAAAAAATCGAGTCGTCCATCGGCATGACGCTGTTCGACCGCAAGGTGCGCCCCTTTCAGCTCACCGAAGCCGGCTGGCTTTACATCAACGCGATCACACGCATCAAAAAAATCGAGGCGGAACTGACGCAGCGGATCGGCGACATCAACGACCTCCAAACCGGACACGTGCGCATCGGCGGCTCCCACTACATCAACAGCTACATCCTGCCGCCGGTGTTGTCGCGCTACAGCCAGCTTTATCCGGGCATCGCCCTGGAGCTGGTCGAGCACAGTTCGGCCGTCCTCGCCAAGATGCTGGAGGAACGCGCCGTAGACCTGACGTTCAGCTGCAACGAACTCTTCATGGAGGACTTCGAGCGCTATCCCATGTTCAGCGATCGCATTTTGCTGGCAGTGCCCCGCGCCCATCCGTTCAACCGCCGATACCGAGCCTTCGCCCTGCCGCCGCGCGGCGTCATGAGCGGCCATCATCTGCATGGGGATTGTCCCGCGCTGCCCGCCGAGCGCTGCGGAGAGCTTGAGTTCATCTCGCTGATGCCCGGTAACAATCTTCACGACCGTATGCTGCAAATTTTCGCCGCCGTCGGCGTCAAACCGCGCCTCAAGATTGAGCTGAGTCAGCTCGCCACCACCTATCATCTGGCGGCAGGCGGCTTCGCTGCCGCTTTTGTGAGCGACCGTATGGTCACGGCCGCGGCGACACCGCTGTGCTTTTACAGGCTCGATTCGCCGCTGGCGACGCGGCAGTTTTACGCGCTCCTGCCCAGCCGCGACTACACAGCCAAAGCGGTGCGGCGCTTTATCCAGCTCGTCGGCGAAGTCCTGCGTCCGAAAGCGCGGGCGTAGGGGCAAAGGCGAGCTCGTTTTCGAACGGCGGAGCGCTCTCAGCGGTTCCCCTTCCGCGAAGGAATGTTCCACGTGGAACATTTTCCGCCTCTCTCCCGGCGGCGACCGCCCGAAAGCGGAACGCGTCAATTCCGACGGTTCTTATTGACTAACACGCCGCGGTCATGACACAATGGCCGCGGCGTTTTTCCCGCGGGAAAAAGCATCTTCCGTTGTCCCGCCAACGAACATTTCACCTAAAATGTGATAGAGTAAAAACGGGAACGGAGAGGGGCTTCGCGCCTTCGCCCCGGATCCGGGGGAACAAAAACGAAGGGGGTTGCCAGCCATGCTGGAATTGAAAAATATTTCCTTCAGCGTCGCCGAGGACGTCGGCCGGAAGGAGATCATCCACGATCTGAGCCTGAAAGTGGACAACAGAAAATTCGTCGTCGTCACCGGCCCGAACGGCGGCGGCAAATCGACGCTGGCGCGCCTCATCGCCGGCATCGAAAAGCCCACGGGCGGCCGCATTTTTCTCGACGGCGAAGACGTCACCGATAAAAGCGTCACCGAGCGCGCCCGCATGGGCATCGGCTTCGCCTTTCAGCAGCCGGTGCGCTTCAAGGGGCTGGAGGTCGTCGACCTGCTGCGTCTGGCCGTCGGCAGAGAACTTCTCGTCAGCGAGGCCTGCGAGTATCTGGCCGAAGTGGGACTGTGCGCGCGCGACTACATCAACCGCGAGGTGAACGCTTCCCTTTCGGGCGGCGAGCTGAAGCGCATCGAGATCGCCACGGTGCTGGCCCGCCGCGCCAAGCTCTCGGTCTTCGACGAGCCGGAAGCGGGAATCGACCTGTGGAGCTTCCAGAATCTGATCCGCATCTTCAAAAAGATGCGCGAGGACATCAAGGACAGTTCGATCGTCATCATCTCCCATCAGGAACGCATCCTCAGCATCGCCGACGAGATCGTCGTGCTGGCAGAGGGACGCATCGAGAAGCAGGGGCCGCGCGCGGAAATTTTCCCCGCGCTGGTCGGCACGGAGTCGGCCGTCGACGTGTGCCACAAGCTGAAACAGGGGGAGGCTTAACCATGGTGCAGCTGGACGAGATCCAAAAACGCCTGCTGGCGGAAGTGGCCGACCTGCACAAGGTGCCGACGGGAGCGTACAACTTCCGCGCCAACGGCCAGCTGGCCGGGCGCAGCAACACCGCCCACATCGAGATCACCTCCAAGGCCGACGGCACAGGGATCGACATCCGCATCGCTCCGGGCACGAAGAACGAGAGCGTGCACATCCCCGTCGTCGTCAGCGCCAGCGGCCTGAAGGAAACGGTCTACAACGACTTTTACGTCGGCGACGGCAGCGACGTGCTCATCGTCGCCGGCTGCGGCATCGACAACTGCGGCCGACAGGACGCCGAACACGACGGCGTGCACCGCTTTTACGTGGGCAAAAACGCCAAAGTCCGCTACGTGGAAAAGCACTACGGTTCCGGCAGCGGCGAGGGCAAGCGCATCCTCAACCCGCAGACGGAAGTTTACATGGAGGACGGCAGCTCCATGGAGATGGAGATGGTGCAGATCAAGGGCGTCGATTCGACGCAGCGCATGACGATCGCCGAGCTGAAAAAGGACGCCCGGCTCGTGGTGCGCGAGCGCCTGATGACGCACGGCGACCAGCAGGCTGTCAGCGGTTACCGAGTTGCGCTGAACGGCGAAGGTTCGAGCGCGGACGTGGTGTCGCGCTCCGTGGCGCGCGACGCGTCGTTTCAGAAGTTCGACGCCTGCATCGTCGGCAACGCGCCGTGCAGCGGCCACACCGAATGCGACTCGATCATCATGGACCGGGGCAAGATCCTCGCCGTGCCCTCGCTGGAAGCTAACAACGTCGACGCGCAGCTGGTCCATGAGGCCGCCATCGGCAAGATCGCCGGCGACCAGATCGTCAAGCTGATGACGCTGGGCCTGAGCGAACAGCAGGCGGAAGAGCAGATCATCAACGGTTTCTTGAAGTAAAACGACTCGTTTGTCTTGACTAACACGAGGCGGCGGTGTCACAATACGTTCCGTGAGGGAGTAGCACGCGCTCGGCACGGAGCGCAGCACGTCAACATGCTGGCCGCAAAGGTCTGGCGTGCTTTAAACTGCGAGACTCATGTATAACTGTCAGGCTATACATGAGGACGATCGAAAAAACGACATCCGGGTATAGCCGAGGCTATGCCCGGATTTTTCGTTTCCGCGGGGACGGGCGATCATTCGGAATGGGGTGGCCGAAGTGAATTTGAATTTCATGTTTGTGCTGAACTGCGCGCTGTTGGGCGTGGGGCTGTCGATGGATGCCTTTTCGGTGTCGATGGTCAACGGGCTGAATGAGCCGCGCATGAGCGCGCGCCGCGGCTGCGCCGTCGCCGGCGTATACGCGTTCTTCCAGGCGCTGATGCCGATGGCGGGCTGGGTCTGCGTGCGCACGATCGTCGAAGTTTTCTGTTCCTTCCGGAAGATCGTGCCGTGGATCGCGCTGATCCTGCTGCTTGGCATCGGCGGCAAGATGGTGTTCGAAGGGCTGCGCGGCGGTCGCGAGGATCGCGCCGCGCTTCAGCTGACGCCCGCCGTGCTGTTTTTGCAGGGGATCGCCACGTCGATCGACGCGCTCTCGGTCGGCTTCACGATCGCCAATTACGACTGCGCCGCGGCGCTGGCGGCCTCGCTGATCATCTCCGCCGTCACGTTCGCGGTCTGCGCGGCGGGACTGCTGATCGGCAAGAGGATCGGCACGGCTCTGTCCGGCCGGGCGACGATCCTCGGCGGCGCGATCCTGATCGGCATCGGCCTCGAGATCTTCGCCGACAGCGTGCTCTAGCGCCAAGACACGGGAATAAAAAATGCCGGAAGCTCAATCGCGAGCCTCCGGCATTTTTTACGGCTGAATTTTTACAACGCGCGGTACTCCACTTTGCCGTCGATCATGGTCATGACGGGGTGGCAGCGGGTGTCGAGCGGGTTGCCGTTCCACAGCACGAGGTCGGCGTCCTTGCCGGCGTCGATGGAGCCGACGCGGTCTTCGATGCCGAGGTGCTCGGCGCTGGACAGCGTGACGCAGCGCAGGGCTTCGGCTTCGGTCAGTCCGGCGCGGGCGGCCAGCGAGGCGGAGACGATCTGTCCGTAAAGCGGGATCACGGGGTGGTCGGTGAGGATGCAGATGTGCACGCCGGCGTCGCGCAGAGCGAGCAGGGTCTCCCAGCCCTGATGGCGCAGTTCGGGCTTGACGGGCACGCCGAAGGTGGGGCCGACGGCGGCCTTGACGTGGTGCGCGGCCAGCCACGGGGCGATGAACTGACCTTCGGTGCAGTGCTCGATGGTGAAGTCGAGGCCGAACTCCTCGGCGATGCGCACGGCGGTGCAGATGTCGTCGGCGCGGTGGCTGTGGACGCTGAGCTTGATCTTGCGGTCGAGCACGAGGGAAAGCGCTTCCATGTCGAGGTTGGTCTCGAAGGCTTCGCCGTCTTTGCGGCACTTTTTCTTTTCCAGATAGTTGCGGGCGTCCTGCAGGGTTTTGCGCATGATGTAGGCGTTGCCCATGCGGGTCGTGGGCGTGCGGTGGCCGTTGTCCTTGTAGACGCGGATCGGGTTTTCGCCGAGAGCGGCTTTCATGCAGGAGGGCGATTTGACGAGCATTTCCTCGACGACGCTGGCCTGCTTGAGCTTGATGATGGCGCCGGTGCCGCCGATGACGTTGGCGCTGCCGGGCAAAGTCTGCACGCAGGTGACGCCGCCTTTTTCGCGCGATTCGGCCACGTTCTTGTCGCGCACGTAGATGGAATCGAGGATGCTCAGCCCGGGCGTGACGGGGTTGGTCATCTCGTTGATGTCGCTCATGCCGTACAGTTCCATCTCTTCGGACGTGGTGATGTGAGTATGGGCGTCGACGAGGCCGGGCGTCAGCGTCAGGCCGCGGGCGTCGATGATCTCCGTGCCCTCGGGAGCGCCGAGGCGTTCGCCGACGCCGGCGATCTTCGTTCCGTCCACGAGCACCGCGCCGTTCTCGATCGGCGCGGTGGAAACGGGCAGCACGCGCGCATTGACAATAAGTTTCATACAAGGACCTCCCCTGAAATTTATAATACGCGTCCCCCTAAAGATTCCCCCAGGGAACGTTCGTCACTACGATCTGCGTCTCGTCGTCGCCGGGATGGAACGTGTCCGGCTCTTCGGCGTAGTACTCGAAAATGAATTCGCCCGAATCCCAGCGAGGGAGCACCGACCACTCTTCGGTACGGAACGCGATGGTCTCGTCGTCGATGCCGCGCAGCGCCGGCGTCATCTCCGCCAGCAAAAAGGCGAAGCGTTCCTTGAACTGGCTCCATTCGATCGTCTCTGTCTGAAGCATGGCGTCTCATCCCTCCCTGCCGGGTCGATCGTGATCCGTTAAAAGGATAGCAGATTTATACACCTTTGCAAGTGAATAAATTCGGTTATAATAGGCGATGCTGCACGAACATTTTGTGCGCTTCGCGCACAGGAAGCGATTTTTTTTAAGGAGGAATTTTTCGGATGAAAAAGTTGTTTGCCGCCGCGGCGGCGCTCTCGGTTCTTCTGGCCGGCTCGGCGTTTGCGGCCGACCAAAACTCCGGCAAAAAGGTGCTGGCCACCGTCGGCGGCGAGACGATCACGCAGGCCGACCTCGACCAGGCCATGAGCGGCTTCGACCCGCAGCAGCGCGCGGCCTATGCTTCGCCGCAGGGCCAGGCGCAGCTGTTGGACAACCTGATCGACTTCAAGGTCTTTTCGCGCTCGGGGCGCGAGCAGAAGCTGCAGAACACGGCCAAGTACAAGGAGGCCATGGCCAACCTCGAACAGCGCCTGCTCTTCACTTTGGCCACGGAGAAGATTCTCGACGAAGCCGGCAAGACGCCCGCGACCGACAAGGACGCGCAGAAGTATTACGACGAGCATAAGGAGATCTTCCAGGTCCCCGCGGCGATCCGCGCCTCGCACATCCTGATCCGCGCCGACAAGAACATGCCCGAGAAAGATCGCAAGGCCGCTCAGGAAAAGGCCGCCGATCTGATCCGCGACATCAAAGCCGGCAAGATCACGTTCGAGGACGCCGCCAAGAACAACTCCGCCGACGGCACGCGCAGCCGCGGCGGCGACCTGGGCTATTTCAGCAAGGGACAGATGGTGCCCGAGTTCGAAAAGGCCGCCTTCGCCCTGAAAAAGGGCGAGATGACCGCCAAGCCCGTCAAGACCGATTTCGGCTATCACGTCATCAAGGCCACCGACAGCCGCGACGCCTCGATCCGTCCGTTCGCCGAGGTGAAGGAAGACATCAAGGCCGACCTCCTGCGCCAGAAACAGGTCAAGGCCATCCAGGACGAACGCGACGCGCTGCGCGCCCGCTACGGCGTGAAGATCGCCGCGCCCGAGGCGCCCGCCTCCGGCGACAAAAAGCCCGCCAAGTAATGCGCCTCAAAAAAAGAGAGACTCTGCGGAGTCTCTCTTTTTTTGAGGCGGCACGTTGAGATTTTCGAAAGGGCAGAGTAGAATGGATCAGTTTCCGTATAAAACCACGCTTCGGCCGCTGCGGCCGAAATCGAACGCAGGAAGGGGAGTTTTCTCATGAAGTACGATTTCACGAGCATCATCGACCGCCACGGCCGCGACGCCCTCGCCGTAGACAACCTCGGAGCCGGCATGGCCCCTAATCCGCCCAAACCGGGGTTCGACTCGATCCCGATGTGGATCGCCGACATGAACTTCGCCACCGTGCCCACCGTGCCCGAAGCGATGATCGAGCGCGCGAAACATCCGCTCTACGGTTACTTCGCGCCCAAAAAGGAATATTATCAGTCCATCATCGACTGGCAGGCGAAGCGCAACGGCGTCGCCGGGCTCGAAGCGAAGCACATCGGCTACGAGAACGGCGTGCTCGGCGGCGTGGCCAGCGCGCTGAACGTGATCTGTTCGCGGGGCGGCAACGTGCTGCTCCACTCCCCCACCTACATCGGCTTCACCAACACGCTGAACAACAACGGCTGGCGCATCGTCCACTCGCCGCTGAAGCGCGACGCACAGGGCGTGTGGCGCATGGATTACGCCGACATGGAAAAGAAGATCGTGGAAAACAAGATCCACGCCGCCATCTTCTGCTCGCCCCATAATCCCTGCGGCCGCGTTTGGGAACGCGAAGAGATCGAAAAAGCCATGGAGATCTACCGCAGACACGACGTGTTCGTGATCTCCGACGAGATCTGGTCCGATCTGACGCTCGACGGTTATAAGCACATCCCCACGCAGAGCGTCGGCGACGACGCGCGAAACCGCACCGTCGCGCTCTACGCGCCCAGCAAGACCTTCAACCTCGCCGGCCTGATCGGCAGCTACCACATCATCTACAACGACTGGCTGCGCGAGCGCATCGACAAGGAATCGTCGCTGTCGCACTACAACAGCATGAACGTGCTCTCCATGCACGCGCTGATCGGCGCCTACAAGCCCGAGGGCTACGAGTGGGTGGACGAGCTGCGCCAGGTGCTGACGGAAAACGTGAACTACGCTTACGATTACATCAAAGAGCATTTCGACGGCGTCGATCTGGCCAAACCGCAGGGCACCTACATGCTCTTCATCGACTGCGAGCAGTGGTGCAAAAAGCACGGCAAGACCATCGACGAAGTGCACCGGGCCGGTTCCGACGTGGGCGTGTCCTGGCAGGACGGGCGCATGTTCAACGGCCCGTACAGCATCCGCGTCAACCTGGCGCTGCCGCTGTCGCGCGTCAAGGAAGCCATGGCGCGCCTGGACAAGTACGTCTTCAACGCCCGATAAAACTCGAGCCCGCCTCCTTTTTGCGGAAGCGGGCTTTTTCGTCCGCGCCGGCGCAAAAGTTTTTTCTGCGCGCGGTATGATAACATTGCCTCGGGGCGGAGCTTTTACGGCGGCACATTTCATTCGCGAAAGGAGCGGCCTCCATGCTGAGAGAATTTCTGGCAATGGGCGCGGCCTTCGGTTTTCTCGTCTTCTTCCCGAAGGGGAAGCTGTGGAACGGCGCCTCGCTGCTGATCACGGGGCTGATCATGGGACTCGGCGCCGGTCAGTCCCTGCGCGGTATCGCGGAAAACTTTACGAGTATCGTCACCTCGCCGCCGACGATGAAAACCATCGCCGTCATCCTGCAGATCGGCGTTCTCAGCGCGCTGATGAAGCAGTACGACATTCTCGGCCGGCTTGTGGAGGCCTTCAAGGACGTTTTTTCGTCGGCCAAAGCGGTGATCATGATCCTGCCGGCGGCGATCGGCATGGTCTCGGTGCCCGGCGGCGCGGGTATCTCCAGCCCTTTCGTCGACGAATTGGGCGACAGCCTCAAGCTGCCCGTGTTCAAGCGCGCGGCGCTCAACCTGACCTTCCGTCACTGCGCCTTCTTCCTGCTGCCGACGAGCAGCTCGATGATCGTTTTCTCCAACATGGCGCCGCACGTCAGCCTGTACAAACTGATCGCGCTCAACGTCGTTTTTGTCGCCGGCATGGAGTTCGCGTCTTACCTGCTTTACCTGCGCGGCGCCTCGGCGCCGGTCGCTTCGCGCTCCGGCGGCGGGCACACGCTCCGCGGGCTCGTCAGCATTCTCAAATACATGTCGCCGATCTACGTCATCGTGCTGCTCAACGGCCTGTTCAAAGTGCCCATGTACCTGAGCGCCTTCGCTTCGCTGGCGCTGATCCTGGCCGCCTGGGGACGGCGCGACGTGAAGACGTACGCGCGCGCGTTCCGACAGGGGCTCAGCGGCCAAACTTTCGTGACGATGCTGGGCATCTATTTCATGCAGAACACCGTGCGCGATTTGACCGGCATCATGGCCGCCTTCCAGACCATGTTCGTGCAGTCGTCGGGGTTTCGCGTGCTGCTGGTGATCGCGGCCGCGGCGCTGCTCTTCGGCCTCACCACGGGGCTCAGCTACGTGCCGCTGGGCGTTTTGGTGCCGTTGCTGACGAGCCTGCACCTGCCGCCGACGGAAGAGCTGCTCTACTGCGTTTTCATCTACACCTGGAGCTTCAACGGCTATTTCTTTTCGCCCCTGCATCTGTGCCAGACGCTCACCCTGCAGCAGATGGACTGTTCCGTTTCCGCGCTGGACAAAGGATACCTGCCGCTGATGATCGAGATGGCCGTGGCTCCGTTCGTCATTTTCGGGCTGTACAGAGCGATCCTGCTGTGACCGCCGCGCCCTGAAAGTCCTCCCCGCGGGCACAAAAACGTTCCGCCGGCGGCACAGCGCGCTTTCACGCAGCCCGGCATCTCACTTTTCCAGCCTGGATCGGTTCCCCCTCGGCGGCCGGCAGCGGATACGGCGGATTGTCGCGGCATAAAAATTTTAGAGCGATCGTTATCATCATTTCATTGCGGAGTGGAAAATCATGAACAAGAGAAAAGAAGAGCAGCTGAAACGGATCCTTCAGGCCATCAAGAGCGGAGAGATCGTCAGCGGCGGCAAGCTGCCGACGGAACGAGAACTGGAAAAGCATTTCGGCATGTCGCGGCTGCATATCCGCGAGTGTCTGAACATCCTCGAAGCTTACGGCGTGCTGGAGATTCGCGAACGTCAGGGCATTTTCGTGGAAAGTCACGACGTCAGCGGGGCCTTTCGTTCGCTGGACGACTTTCAGTCGGCCTGGCCGGTCGGACTCTATGACGAAATCTCGGAAGTGCGCAGCCTCGTCGAGGTCCCTGCCGCACGCTTTGCCGCCCAGCGCCGCAACGAACAGGATCTGGAACATCTTCACGAGGCGCTGACCATGCTGCGCCGTGTCATCGCGCTGGCGCCCCCGGACCGAGGATTGCAGGGCGCGAAATGGAACAGCATCTTCCACAATCTGATCGCCACGGCCGCCCATAACATGGTGCTGCTGCGAATTTACGAAAGCGTCATCGCGCTCTCGCAGAGCACGCTGAACTCGCTGATCCTCGGCGACATCGCCCGCCGCCCGCAGGACATCTGGCCCGATCAGATCATCGACGAGCACGAGAAACTGGCCGATGCCATTTTCCGACAGGACGCGGAAACCGCCGGCAAAATCATGAAACTCCACCTCGAACGGACGTACACCCGCTACAAGCTCAGTTACACCGTGAACCTGGAACGCAAGGACAACGGCTAAACAAAAAATTCCATCCGCCCCGGACGCGCCAATGGCAGGAGCGTCCGGGGCGGACTTTTTTTCAAAGTAAATTGTCGACTTGATTTTTAATATCCATGATGCTACACTGTTTTTGCCTCAGGTAGATCATGGTTAACCAGAAAAACTGACGCTGATTTTCAACGAAAAGCTCTCGATCGTTATTCGGCGAAAGACTGCTTCACCTCTGAAAAATCATTCCCCGTCGCTCCGCGGGGGGGTTTAAGGCACCACGGTTCAGGTACCTATACTGTTTCTCCATATAAAAGGCCGAGCATAAGGGCGCTGCGAGGGAGAGCCACACAGCGAGCCGCGCAGCAGTCGAGGGAGTTCTGAGCGGCTGAACTCCCCCGCAGCGCCCGGCAAACGGTGCGAACGCTTTTTATCAAGAAACAGTATTAATACATCGTGAGGGGGAGATCTTTTGATGAGAAGTGGAAATCGCGTTTTCGGTGCAGCAGTTTTGATCGGCGCGCTGGCAGCGTCCGCTGCTTTTGCCGCTTATCCGAGCAAGCAGATCACCGTTCTGCAGGGATTCAAGGCCGGCGGCGGCAGCGATACGGTCGCTCAGCTGACTCAGCCTTACCTGGAGAAGGTCCTTGGCACGTCGTTCGTCAATCAGTACATCCCGGGAGCCACCGGGGCGATCGCCTGGACGCAGCTGGCCAAGGCGACTCGCAACGACGATTACACGCTGAGCATCACCAACACGCCCATGCTTCTGACCAACTACATCATGACGCCCGCCATCACCTACAAGGTCGACGAGCTGACGCCCATCGCCAACGTCATCAGCGATCCCGGCATCGTCGTCGTGGCGGCCGACAGTCCCTTCAAGACTTTCGACGATTTCATCGCGGCGGTCAAAGCCAACCCCGGCAAGGTCACCGTCGGCAATTCCGGGGTCGGCGGCGACGATTTCTTCACGACGCTGATCTTCGAAAAAGCTTCAGGGCTGAAAGTCCAGATGGTCCCCTTCGAAGGGGACGGTCCCTCCTGGCAGGCGGCGATGGGCAGGAAGATCGACGTCAGCTTCAACAACATCGGCATCGTCTTCCCTCAGATCAAAGCCGGCAACCTGCGCGCGCTGGCGATCATGGCCGAGAAACGTTACGAGCTGCTCCCCGACGTGCCGACGATGAAGGAAAAAGGCATCGACGTGGTATCCGGCTCTTCGCGCGGCTACAGCGCTCCCGCCGGCATTCCCGAGGAGGCCCGCCACACGCTGATCGAAGCGTTCAAAAAGATGGCCGAGATGCCCGAATTCAAGAAAGCGTGCGCCGACCGCGCTTCCATCATCGACATGAAGTACGGCGACGACTACATGGCCATGCTAAAGAAACAGGAAAAGGACTTCACCGAAATTTGGAACGAAGTGAAGGATCAGTTTCAGAAACACTGAACTTCCACCGAAATGAACCACGAGGCGGTTTCACTTGCTGAAGCCGCCTTTTTTCAAGTGGTATCGCCGAAAAACCGGGGCTGTCCGTTTGTGCGAAGGAGTCTTTTTTCATGTCCTATTTTATGCAACACATCCTTTTTGCGCTGTTTTCCTTCGGCGTGGGGCTGTTCTTTTTCCTTACAGCCCAGTCCATGCCTGATTCCGCTCGACTGTTTCCGCAGCTGGTGGCGGCGTTGATCTTCCTGCTCAGCTTCGCGATGGCTTTCAATGCGCGGCGCTCGGCCCCTCCATCCGGTGAGAAAGCGCGGATCAACGTCGTGCGCGTGGTCGTTTACTCGCTGATGACCGCCGCTTACATCGCCGTGACGGAAAAGGCGGGATATTTCGTCGCGACGCCTCTTTTCATGATCGTCAGCTATATCTATCTGCGCGCAGCGGGGTTCCTCAAGGCAGCCTTGATCGCCGCGCTGTTCTGCGTTTTCGTCTATCTGCTGTTCGTCCGTTTCCTGAATCTTCCCGTGCCGCTCGGCCTGCTCGAACCGCTGCTCGGCGCTTAAGGGAAAAGGAGCGTGTTCGCATGTTTGACAGTATGATTCTCGGTCTGAGCAACATCCTCCAGTGGAACAACATGCTGGCCATGTGCGGCGGCACGGCGCTGGGACTTTTCGTCGGCGCCATGCCCGGCCTTTCGGCCACGATGGCGATCGCGCTGCTGGTCCCCGTGACGTTCGCCATGCCGCCGGAAACAGGCATCACCATGTTGGCGTCGCTTTATATGGGCTCGATGTACGGCGGTTCAATCGCCGCCATTCTGATCCGTACACCGGGCACGCCTTCGGCGGCGGCCACGGTCATGGACGGCTATCCGATGGCCTCGCGCGGCGAAGCGGGGCACGCTCTCGGCATTTCGCTGTTCGCTTCCTTTGTCGGCGGCGTGGTCAGCAGTATCGCGCTGTTGACAGTAGCGCCCCTGCTGGGACGTGTGGCCGTGATGTTCGGCCCCGTCGAGCTCACTTCGGTGGCCGTGCTGGGCATGACGATCATCGCCTCGCTGTCGCAGGGATCGCCCGTCAAGGGACTGCTCTCGGGGGCGCTCGGCCTGGCGCTGTCCACGGTGGGGATGGACCCCATCACGGGGATCCCGCGCTTCACCATGAACAATATCAACCTGTTCTCGGGCATTCCCTTCACGGTCGCGTTGATCGGCTTGTTTTCCATCCCCCAGGTGCTCCGTCTGATCGAGAAGGACGAGGACAATGCCGAGCGCATCGGGACGATCGAGGACAGCGTCGTGCGTCCCTGGTTCGAGCTGAGGGCGCTGCTGCCGACAATCGTCCGTTCCGGCCTCATCGGCGTGTTCACCGGCATCATCCCCGGCACGGGCGGCGACACGGCCTGCTGGTTCGCTTACAACGAGGCCAAGCGCTTTTACAAGCCCGGGCGCAGCAAACACGAATTCGGCGACGGCAACGAATACGGCATCGCCGCGCCGGAATCGGCCAACAACGCCGTGGTCGGCGGCGCTCTCGTGCCCACAATCACGCTGGGGATCCCCGGCAGCTCGGCCACGGCCGTGCTGCTCGGCGGCCTGATGATCCACGGCATCATGCCCGGTCCGACGCTGATGACCGAGTACGCCGGCGTCACCTACACGCTGCTGTGGGCCATCTTGTTTTCGTGCTTCGCCATGTTCGTGGAGGGCCTGTTCTTCACGCGCCTGTGCATCGCGGTGACGAAGATCCACAACCGCATTCTCGCCGTGGCGATCACGATTCTCTGCGTTATCGGCGCTTTCGCCATCAACAACAACTTCTTCGACGTGGGGCTGATGTTCTGTTTCGGCATCCTCGGTTACTTCATGGACAAGCTCAAGATCCCGGTCGCGCCCCTCGTGGTCGGGTTGATTCTCGGCCATATGCTCGACGTCAGCCTACATCAGGCGCTGCTTATCAGCGGCGGCAGCTGGTCGATTTTCGTCACCAACCCGATCTCCGCCGCGCTGCTGGCGTTGGCGCTGCTTTCTTTGATCCAGTCCACGCCCTGGTATGTCAACTGGAAAAAAGCGCGTCAGAGCAAAAAGGCGGCGTAGCTCAAGACGATCGGACAGATGCGGTCGATTCGAAGTTCTGTTGGCGATGCCGCACCTTTTTTCCGAAGAAACGTTACAGCATAATTGAGGGGGAAAATTTGAAAAATGCTCAGACGCAGTTTGCAGATATCGCCCGCCGACAACGTGAAAACAGTGCTCGAAGACAGTTTCCGAGGCGATACGATCGACACGCCCGACGGACCGTTGACGCTCCTCGACGACGTGGAATTCGCCCACAAGGTGCTGATCAAAGACCTGCACGCCGGCGATCCGGTCATCAAGTACGGCGAGGAGATCGGCCGCGTGAAGGCCGACACGCCCCGCGGCACATGGATTCACACGCACAACATGTCCTGTGAGCGCGGCAGGCGATAGGGGGAACGATCATGACGATCACTTTCAATGGATACCGTCGTTCAGACGGAACGGTGGGCGTACGCAATCATCTGGCCATCATTCCCTCCGTGTTCTGCGCCAATCGCACGGTGGAGCGCATTGCCGCCCAGCTGCCCGGTTCGGTGCCAATCCGCCATGCCGTAGGCTGTTCGCAGGTCGGCCTTGATCTTGAACTGACGGCCCGTACGCTCAAAGCTCTCGGCACGCATCCCAACGTCGGCGCGGTGCTGGTGATTGGCCTCGGCTGCGAGCGTTTTCCGCCGCGCGAGCTGGAGGAAGCCGTGCGCAAGAACGGGCGCCCCGTCGCCTGTTTCGTCATCCAGGAAGAAGGCGGCACGACCAACACGATCAACCGCGCCGTCGAAGCCGGCAGAAAAATGCTCGCCGGTCTGGCCGAACAGCGGCGCGTGCCCTGCCCGCTGAGCGAGCTGTTCGTCGGCACGAAGTGCGGCGGGACCGACGCCACCAGCGGCCTGGCCGCCAATCCCGCCGTCGGCGAAATGGTGGACAAGCTGATCGCGCAGGGCGGCAGCGCGATCCTCAGCGAGATGAACGAGCTGCTCGGCACCGAGCACATTCTCGCCCGCCGCGCCGTCAGCAAAGAGGTCGCCGATAAAGTTTACAAAGCCATTTACGAGATCGAGGACGTCTTGCGCAGCGGCATCGACATGCGGCTGGGAGCCAAACGCAACCAGCTCATCTCCCCCGGCAACGCCGACGGCGGCGTCAGTTCCATCGTCGAAAAGGCGCTGGGCGGCATGCACAAATCGGGCACCTGCCCCATTGTCGACGTGATCGACTACGCCACGCCGCCCGAGAAGGGCAAGAAAGGCCTGTTCCTGATGAAGTACGAAAGCCACGACGGCGAAGTCACCACCGGCGAGATCGGCTGCGGCGCGCAGATCGTCGCTTTTACCACGGGACGCGGCTCGCCCACGGGACACCCCATCGCCCCGGTCGTCAAGATCACCGGCAACGAAAAAACTTACAAGGCCATGAGCGAAATGTTCGACTTCGACGCGTCGGGCATCATTTCCCGCGGCGATTCGCTCGAAGACACCGGCAGAGCCCTGCTCGACCTCGTCATCCGCGTTGCGGATGGCGAGCGGACACAGGCCGAGAAGACCGGCGACGACAGCCTGATGTGCATCGCCCGTCGTCACGGCTACCACGTCAAGAGCGAAGAGGAAATCATGAATCACTGCCGGGAGGTGTAGCGCCCGTCATACTGATTCTTGATAGAAAGCGTTAACATAGTTTGCTGGGAGTTGCGAGGAAAATTCACAAAGCGAGACCGTCGCCGGCTTTATGCCGGTAGCCGTCTCGCTTTGTTGATCATGATGCGTTGGATCTGTCACAGCAGATCCGAGCGGCATATTCTTTAGTGAAAGAAAGGCGGCCGCCTCTCCTCATTTTTTTCATTTCATGATATTCTATGTTAAGCTATATCTGAATATAATATTCAGACTCTATAAATTTCCTAACACTGGAGGATTTCACATGATCTTTGGTCTTCTGAGAGACATCAAGAACGGCGAATACCGCACCATCGCCACGCCCGGCGAGATCTCCACGATCGTCGCCGACGGACATGAGGCACTGGTCCAGAAGGGAGCCGGCGAGCGCGCCGGTTTTGACGATGGCGCCTACGCCAAAGCGGGAGCCGAGATCGTCGGCACGATGGAAGAGATTTACGCCCGAGCCGAGTTCGTCACCAAGGTCAAGGAGTTCGAGCCCTGCGAGTACGGTTTGATCCGCGCGGACCAGATCGTCTTCACCTGCATCCATCCGGCCGCTCATCCCGAAGAAGTCGAGGCGCTGCTCAAGAGCGGGTGCATCGCGTTCACCGCCGAGGATTGCCACCGTTACGGCTCGCCCAACTGCGAGGCGGCCGGCAAACAAGGCGCTTTGTTCGGTCTCGAGTCGATGTTGTCGATCAACGGCGGCAAGGGCAAATATGTAGGCGGTCTGGCGGGCGCGCCGGGCATGAACGTCGTCATTCTCGGCGGCGGCATCGTCGGCAAGAGCGCTCTGCAGGTGCTGCACGCCCTTGGCGCCCACTGCACGGTGCTCGACATCAACATCGGCACGCTGCGGGCGATTCAGTTCGAATACGGCGATTCCGTCGACACCGCCTTCTCCACGCGCGAAAACGTCGCCAGACTGCTGCCCGGCACCGACATGATCCTCAACTGTGTCAAATGGCCCAAGGGCTGCAAGGACTATCTCGTCACTCGCGACATGCTCCGCCTCATGGAAAAGGGCTCCGTGCTGGTCGACATCAGCAACGATGACCAGGGCGCCATCGAATCGTTCCACGAGACGACGCACGAGAATCCCCGCTACGTCGAGGAAGGGATCGTTCACTTTTGCGTCAGCAACATTCCCGGCGCCATTGCTCAGTCAACGTCCATCGCCTATGCGGCCTCGGTCATCGGGCACTTCCGCAGCATTCTCAACCGCGGCGTCGCCGAGGCTTGCGCGCGCGACGGTTTCCTGCGCCGCGCCCTGACCTGCTACAAGGGGATGCTGACCCACGAGGAGACCAGCGCGCTGCAGGGCAAGCCATGGATCAGGCCGGAGGACGTCCTCGGCATCGCCGGACGCGAACTCGACCCGGCGCCTCACGCGACGGTCAGCCGCTCGAACAATTTCTACAAGAAAGCATAAGTCTGTTTTTCATTAAGGAGGCGTTACGATGCAAAACATGGGATTTATTTCCGTCATTCCCTCGCTCCTCGCCGTGGTACTGTGCTTTGTCACGCGCAACACGGTGGTCTCGCTGATGGTCGCCTGCTTTGCCGGCACGCTGCTGGCCGGACAGGGGCTGATGGGGCTGCCCACGTTGCTGAAAACGAGCATGGGGACCACAGGCTTCGCCTGGGTCATGATGCTGAACGTCTTCATCAGTATTCTCGTCGCTTACTTCCAGAAGACGGGGGCCATTCAAGGATTTTCGCGGAGGGTGCACGATTTTCATTTGGGACGCAAGGGCGTGCAGTTGATTTCGTGGCTGCTGGGCCTTTTCGTTTATTTCAGCGATTCCTTCTCGCCGCTGTTCGTCGGCACGGTCATGCGCCGTATTTCCGACAACGCGAAAATCAGCCGCGAAAAGCTGTCCTACATCGCCGACTCCACCTCGGCGCCCGTTTCCGTGCTGGTGCCCATCACCGGCTGGGCAGCTTATTTGAGCGGTCTGGCCGTCGGCGTGGGCTGCATCGTCGACCAGGAGCAGGCCATGAGCCTGTTCGTGAAAGCCGTGCCGTTCAACTTTTACGCGCTGTTTGCCGTGGCCTTCGTATTCCTGATCGGCTCCGGTCTCGTCAAGGATTTCGGGCCGATGAAGAAAGCCGAGCGGCGCGCCATGGACGAAGGCAAGGTCCTGCGCGACGGCGCTCAGCCGCTGATCGGCAAGGAACTGACGGAGATGCCCGCGCAAGAGGGCATGAAGACGCGCGTGTTCCTCAATTTCATCCTGCCGGTGCTGATGATCGTATGCATCGCCGTGGGGACCTACGTCACGCTTCACTCCGCCAAGACCATGGAGGCGTTCCTCGCCGTCGTGATTTTCATGACCGTCAGCATGATGCTGCAGGGCATCCCTCTCAAAGATGTCATCAACACGGCCACCGACGGCGTCAAGGGGGCCGTGCCCGTCGTCATGCTGTTGGCTCTCGCCTATTCGGTCAATGCGCTGAGCAAAACCATGGGGACGGCCAACTACATCGTTTCTTTGGCCCAACAGTTCCTGTCGCCTCATCTGCTGCCCTTCATCATCTTCGTGATCGCGGCGATCATGGCCTTCGCCACGGGAACCTCATGGGGAACGTTCGCGATCTGCATGCCCATTGCGCTGCCGCTGGCCTTCAACTATACGAACAACCAGGTGACGCCGCTCGTTACCGCCTGCTTCGCGGCCGTTGCCGGCGGCGGCGTGTTCGGCGATCACTGCTCGCCCCTGTCCGACACAACCGTTCTTTCCTCCGCGGGAGCGGCGGCTGATCACATCGATCACGTCAAGACCCAGCTGCCTTATGCGCTCGTCTGCGCCGCGGCGGCTTCGATCGCATATCTCTTCGTAGGGTTCTTGATGGTATGATCCCGTCATCGTCCCGTTAAAGCGAGGCCGGTCTCTTGGCTGAGGCCGGCCTTTTTCGTACCAAACGGTCCGCCGCGCGCAAAATGCCGCCTCTCCCCGTCACACACAGCGCCGTTCCGCGCGGCGATCATGGCTGCCCGGCGAAGAAACAAAGCGGCGCCGACGTTCGGGGAAAAAGCGCTTTTTTCGCCTCGCGTGTGTTATGATATGAATGTTCTGAAAGACTTCTTGCATCTGTCTTTCATCAATCCACCATTGAGGAGTGGCTTTCATGAATGGTTCCATCGCTGCAAAATTCAAGAAGTCCATCATGTTCCTCTTCAAGATCCTGATCGTCGTCACCGCCGTCGGGCTTTACATCGGCGGCTTCAAAATCTGGTACGAAGCGCCGCGCCTGATGTTCAAGGACAATTACGTCGTCGGCATGGTCTACCTGTTGGTGTTCTATACTCTCAGTTATTCATACGGGGCTTACCGTATCGGTATCCTGCGCCTGCGCGAGCTGATCTATTCCTTCTCGCTGGCGCTGGCTATCGCCAATTTCACGGGATACTCGCAGCTGAGCCTCATGCTGCACCGTTTCATCGCGGTGGGGCCGATGATATTGCTCACGTGCGCGCAAGTTCTGGCGGGAACGCTGCTTTACGTCGCCGCCAACGCCGTTTATTTCGCCATTAATCCCGCCCGCGACGCGCTGGCCATCCTCGCCAATCCCGAAGACGACGAGCGCGTGCTGAGGAAATTCCTCAGCGAGAGCAAACGCTATCGCATCGTCCAGTACTGCCACGAGAGCGACGGGGATGCGGCGGTGCAGAGCGCCATGGACGGGCAGCCGCTGGTGCTCATGCTCGGGCACGGGCGGCCGGAGTTCCGCAGCATGGTGATCCGTCACTGCTACGAGACGGACAAACGTCTGCTCATGGTCCCCAACGTGGACGAGATCTTCGTCCACAGCGCCGTACGCTGCCAGATCGACGATATCCCCGCCTTCCTGTTCCGCGGACATCAAATGAGCAGCGAGCAGAAGCTCATCAAGCGCGCCATCGACGTCGCCGGTTCGGCCGCGGCGCTGATCGCGCTCAGCCCGCTGATGCTGATCGCCGCGCTGTCGGTCCGTCTGTACGACGGCGGTCCAGCGCTCTATCGGCAGACGCGCGTCACCGAGGGCGGGCGGCCGTTCCAGCTGTACAAGTTCCGCACTATGGTGCAGAACGCCGAGTCCAACGGCGCCGAGATGGCTTCCAACCACGACGGCCGCATCACTCCCGTGGGACGCTGGCTGCGCATGCTGCGCATCGACGAGCTGCCGCAGCTGTTCAACATCCTCAAGGGCGACATGTCTCTCGTCGGCCCGCGGCCGGAACGTCCCGAGCTGATCGAGCAGTACTGCCGCCAATACCCGGAGTTTCGCTACCGTCTCAAGGTCAAATCCGGCCTGACGGGCTATGCGCAGGTATTCGGCCGCTACAACACGCTGTTCGAGGACAAGCTCAAGCTGGATCTGCTCTACATCCAGCATTTTTCGCTGATTTTCGATTTCTATTTGATGATCTCCACCGTCAAGGTGCTCTTCATGCCGTCAAGTTCGGCGGGAGTCGAGGAAAAAGATCCCGGCGGCAAATGAGCATAACGAGACAAGGCCCGGCGCCGGAAAAATTTTCCGGCGCCGGGCCTTGTCTCGTTATGTAATCGCAATCGGTTCCCGGCGCTCCTACATTTTTCTCAGCGCGCTGACTACCGCTTCGATGGATTCAAGAGCGTCCTCGGGCAATTCGTCGACGCCGCCGCCGGCGGTCTCGCGGCTGGCAACGAAGCGGGCGCGGTCTTTCATGCGGGCCATGAAGGCGGCGCGGTATTTTTCGTCGTTCAGATCCATCTCGAAGCCTTTCACCGGCAGATACTCGATGCCGGGCAGCCCCGTCGGCTCGAATTTCGCCGTGCCGTCGACGACGGCTTCGAGCGCGGCGAACGTGTCTTCCTTCGTCACCTTTTTGCCCATGAAGTCGCCGGTGTTGAGAACGTAACAGTCGACGCCGTCTTCGATGAGCGCCTTGAAACGCTCGAAATCCATGGACAGCGGATAGGTACGGAACGGATTGGCGTAGCTTTCGATCACCAGGGCATCGGGATCGACGCCCTGGGCCAGCTGTTCGGCCGAGGTGCGCTTCGTGGCCAGCGTGGCCCCCATCGTCGCGGCCAGCGAGGCGCCGGTGAGCTTGAGCATCGGCGGCAGCGTCGGGTCCTTCATCAGCCAGCAGATGGCGTTGAGCGGCTCGTCGATGCGGTCCACGCGGTTGGCCGTCCACAAACGCGACTTGACGGCGCGGCCGTTGCCGTTGCGCACGTCCTCGGTGACGGCTATCGTTTTGCCGGCGGCGTCGCGCGTGACGCCGCAGTTCTGTACCGTCAGCAGGTATTTGTTGGCCTCGCAGCCAATCGGGTAATCCTGCAGCTTGTCGAAGTAGGTCGGCTCCATGGCGATGGCGTACTTTTCCCTGACGTTGACGACGAACGCGTCGTCGTGCAGCACCATGATGTCGTACTTGCCGCCGTGAGTCGCGTGGGTGATGGTCGACTTGCCGGAGCCGGAAAGGCCGAACACGGCCAGCACGAACTTTTCGCCGTCGCGGCGCGTGAAGCGCTTCAGGCCGCCGTGGCAGGAGGCGTAGCCGTGGCGCGCGGCCGTGCCCCAGCCGAGCGTCAACGTGCCTTTTTTGAACTCGCCGAAGTAGCGCATGCCGAGAATGGCCGCGCAGTTCTGCTCCGGCGAGAAGAAGGCCAGCCCGAGCGGAAAGTCGGGATGCGTCCAGTACGGATCGGAATAGACGAGGATGTCGCCTTCGCCGGGAATGACGCGGCTGCCGGCGTAGAATTTTTTCACTTCGTCGGTCATGAACTGGAAATTCAGCATCCAGCTCAGCAAGTTGTTCTCGAATCCTTCGGGGATCAGAAGGCGGGCGCGGACGGTGAAGTCCGTGTCAAGCCCCACCACCGTCTCGGCTTCGTAAAAACGGCGGAAGCGCCCCTGATAAACGGCTTCCCGCACGATCTTGCACAGTCCGGCCGTGTCCACTCCGGGCGTACCGACGATGCGTCGGGCGGCCGCAGCGCGGCCGACGACGGCGCCGTCGTCGAACATCAGCACGTTGGCGCCCTTCGGCAACCCCTGCGCCTCCGGCTGATACACGGGCATGCCGGTCAGCTCCAGCGTGCCGGGGCTGTTTTTGGCTAGCTCGTAAGCCTGGGCGACGCTTTCGATCTTCGTGACGTTGTTGCCGTAAAACGGCGTTTCGACGATGGCGCGCACGGGCAAAGCGTTGATTTTTTTGAAGAGTTCCGCGTTTTCGAAGTGCTCCAGTTCAACCATAAGATTCAGTTCTCCTCTTTTCCGTCATCTGCACATCTGCGGCTATAAGAATCTCTTGCATCATCCGGTGCGTCTGCTTGCGATAACGCAAGAACTTCTTCCGTGTTTCACGAGTTTATAAAAAAATGCCGGGACAGTCAATTAAAATCTTATATTTCAACTATATTTTTTACAAACATTCTGCTCATCTATCTTTCTGCGCTCTCCCCTCAAATTTCACCCCAACGGGTGATGTCTTTTCTTTCTTTTATCAGTATGTTATATTTAAACAAAATTCCTGCAAGGGATCGTTCCGCGCGGTCCGACAGAACCAAATATTGTTGTTTTCGCTAATGCGTCCGGATATCTTTGCCGTTATGCTTTTTACAAAGCGACAAAATTTGCGTTGAAGGAAGTCTTCGTCATGAAACGGTTCTGCCGCACCACCGCTTTTTTCCTGATCCTGCTGACGCTGGTCGTCGCCTTTGCGCTTCTCGGAGCGGTCGCAGGCCGGGCGCAGCTTCTCAACACCATGTGTTTTTAAAGCCTTAATTTTGGGGAGGTATCCATTATGAACCGCAAAGTCCTTCGTTTCACCCTCGCCGCGCTGGCGGTGCTGGCGCTGGCGGTCACGGCCGTCGCGGCGCCGCTGCGGAAGAACCGGGCCATCGCCGTCATCCTTTACGACGTCGAGCCCGGCACGCGCTATACGTCGCTGTCCAGCTGGAACTACTACGGCGGCATGAGCTATACGCACTACGCCTCGGCCGCCCGCGGCGCCGCCCTGGCAACGGAGACGATCCGCAGCGCGCTGGTGAGAAACGGCTACAAAGTCGTCAGCGACCAGATCACCGCCCGCATCGTCAAGGCTCAGCCCAAACAACCCGGCCCCGGCGCCGTCAAGAAGATCAGCCGCGCGCACGGCGTCAGCCAGTACGTCGACGGCACCGTGGAAGTGCTGGACACGATCCGCAACGAGTTCGGCATGTACACCGGCTCGGCCGTCGTCATGGTGCACGTTTACGATTCCACGGGACGCACGATCTTCTCCGATTCCGCCATGGGCAAGGAAGTCGGCGCCACGCCTGACGAGTCCGAGATCAAAGCCGTCAGGAAAGCGGCCGAGGAACTTGCCGAGAAAATCACCGGCGTGCCCGCCAACCCCAACGTCACCGACGGGGGCTTCTACGTCTTCGTCAGAGGAGCGCGCGACCTCAAATCCGTACAAAGCGTGGTCACCGCCTGCAAGACGGTTTACGGCGTCACCTCCGCCCGCACCGGGCGGTTTGACGGCGACTGGGCCCAGCTGACCGTGTTCGGCAACTTCGACCTCAAGGAACTGCAGAAGGCCATCGTCGACAAAGTGCCTTACGCCCGCATCAACGACATCACCGACAGCACCATGTACGTCGACATCTATTAGACCGAAGGGAGTCCCCGGACCATGAAAAAATCGCTCAAAATCCTGCTGGCGTTTTGCGCCGCTCTGTGCTTCGCCGTTCCGTCTCTTGCGGCCTATACCATCTCCGTCGAGACCTTCCGCAACAGTTCCGGCCGCCACGTGCCCGTCGATTCCATCATGGACATGATGATCACCGAGCTCGTCAACAGCGGCACCTTCCAGGTCGTCGAGCGTGACCGTCTCGACGTGATCGCCCGCGAGCAGCGCATGGGGCAGTCCGGCCTGATCGACAGCAACACCGCCTCGCGCACCGGACGTCTTGCCGGCGCTCAGTACATGATGACCGGCGCCGTGACCAAATACAGCGCCAGCGACACCGCCGGCGGCGGCATTATCGGCGGCGGCAGCAGCCTGATCGGCGGCCTGATCAACACCAACACCGCCTACGTCACGCTCGACGTCAGGATCGTCGACACCACGACCGGCGCCATCGTTTACGCGGGGCGCGCCGAGGGCGCCGGCACCAACGTCCTCGGCGGACTGCTGAGTCGTTACGGCGGTTTCGGTACCGGCCGCAGCGGCGGACAGCTGGCTACCGCCACTCACAAGGCCATTACCAAAGTGATCGCCAATCTCCGCGCCGCTATCGGCGCCGGCGCCGCGCCCGGCAGCGCCGAAGGGTTCCACGTGCTTGAAGCCAAGGGCGTCCGCAACGTCACCATCGACGCCGGCACGGCCACCGGCGGCGCCCGCAAGGGCCAGTATTACGCCGTGTACCGCGAGGGCGAAGCGATCCGCGACCTTCACGGCAACGTACTTGACGCGGAACATTACTATGTCGCCGTGATCCAGATCATCGACGCCCGTCCCCAGTATTCCAAGGCCAAGATCGTCCGCGGCGGCGGGCTCAGACGCGGCGACGGCATCGAGCCGATCCGCAAGCCCGACGACGTCAAGCTCGACTACGAATAAGTTCTTTCCGGTCCATCACAACCTGCGCTCCACCCCAGAGCGCAGGTTGTTTTATTACTCCAAGGAGGATTATCGATGAAAGGAATCAAAACGCTGTGCGCCGCCGCGTTTCTGATAACAAGCGTTCTGCTTTCGCCCGCCGCGGCCGTGATCCGCATCGGCGTGGACCGTTTCAGGTCGGGAGCGCCGGGAGTTTCGTCGGACGTCGCCGACGCGCTCACGGAAATGTTCATCACCGAACTTTCCAATTCCGGATCGTTCCAGGTCTACGAGCGCACCGCCCTCGAAAAAGTGGCCCGCGAGCAGAGGCTTTCCATGTCGGGACTGGTGTCCGAATCGACGCTCGTCAAAGTCGGTCGTCTCGCCGGCGTGGAATGGATCATCACCGGCGCCGTCACCCAGTTCGACGAACAACAGACCGGCGGCGTGCTGCCCATCCACAACTTCGGTCTGGCCGTCGGCAGCAACGTCGGCACTGTCACGCTCGACGTCCGCACCATCGACACCACCACCGGCGCCATCACCGCCGCTCTGCGTCAGACCGGCGCGGCCAGCCGCGCCATCGCCGGCGCCGTGTACGAAGGTACCGTGATCGGCACGACGCAGTACGGCGGCGTCGGTTCGCAGGCCGCCATGAAAGCCGTCAAGCGCGTTGTGCGCGAACTGGAACGCCGCATCGGCGGCGTCGCCTATCACGTCATCAAAGTCACGCCGCAGCGCGCTCTCATCGACATGGGCTCCGCCAAGGGCGCGGCCAAAGGCCAGCTCTACGGCGTCTACGAAGAGGGCGAACCGATCCGCGCCATCGACGGTTCCATCATCGACGCCGAAAAAGTCTATCACGCCCTCGTCAAAGTCGTCGAAGTCAAGCCGAACTACAGCCTCTGCGCCTACGTGAAAGGCAAGGGCGGCCCCGCTTCCATCCGCACCGGCGACCTGCTCGACGAGATCGACCCCGGCGAGAGCGCGCGCAGTCTGCCCGTCACCGCCGAACGTCTCGTCCCCGACGCGCCCGCTCCCGTGATTGCCGGCAGCGAAGCTCCGCCCGAACCGACGGTCCCCGACGCACCTCCGCTTCCCCAAAGCGACAAGACCGGCAAGGCCTCCGTACCGGGGCAATATGCCGACGAAGGCGGTCCCGTCTTCAAAGACAATCCGCCCGTAAATGTGAACAGCTGCACGGATGACCGACTGTTCACTGCCTACAACATGCCGGCCAACCGCCTCTCGAATCTGCGCATCATCTACCGCAACGGGCAGAGATCCTACAAGGCGGGGCAGTACCGCAGCGCTTACTCCATGTTCAACCGCAGCGCCCGCGAGAACAGCTTCGACCTGCTCAACACCTACTGGGCCGGCATGTCGGCGCTGAAATGCGGCGACAAGAAGAACGCCCGCAAATGTTTCGACGCCGTTCTCGCCATCAACCCCAATTACCAGCCTGCACAAAAAGCTCTCAAACACCTCATGTAATGCGGATTGCCGATGAAACTTTTTCATCGAGAATCAGCATCGCTTCTCGCGGACGCGTTTCTGCGCCCGCGTTTTGCGCTTTCCCGTTCATCGTCATATACCAGCCGATCACGTCGCCGGCGCTGGGATCGAACCAGCCCGATTTATCGATCCTGACGCCGCTGGCACAAATCTCCGTATAATCGTTCCGGGACTCTTGACCTGAAGGGCGCTCAAACCTTTATAATGAGCCACCAGAGGCAGGGCCACGCACAAAGGCCTTTCCGGCAGATGTCTCATTATGAAAGGAGATTCCAAATATGAAAAACCTGTACGCGCTGATGATCGGTCTGTCCGCGCTGGCGGCCCTCTGGGCGCTGCCCGCGGCGGCGAAACCGACGAAGGAGAAGACGCTGATCGTTTTCTATTCGTGGGGCGGCAACACGCGCGGCATCGCCCGCGCCATCCAGAAAAAGACGGGGGCCGACATTTTCGAGATCGAGCTGGTCAAGCCCTACTCCGACGACTACAACACCGTGCTGAAGGAAGCGCAGCGCGACCAGCGCGCCCAGGCCCGGCCGGAGATCAGGGGCAAAGTGGCCGACATGGCGAAGTACGACACGATCCTGCTCGGCTATCCCAACTGGTGGGCGTCGATCCCCATGCCGGTCGCCACGTTCCTCGAGAGTTACGACTTCACCGGCAAAACGGTGTCGCCTTTTTGCAGCAACGGCGGCGGCCGGCTCGGCCAGAGCGTCTCCGCCATCACCAAGCTGATCCCCGCGGCCGTCGTGCAGAATCCGCTTTCCATCTACTACGACGGCGGCTCCTCGCTGAGCGCGGACCTCGACGCCTGGCTGGAGAAGAACGGATTTTAGGCGAGCGCCATGAAAAGCACGCTGATCCTGCTGGTCCTCCTGGCGCTGAGCGCGAGAGCCGCGCTGGCGGCGCCGTAAGACGAAATGATCCTGATCACAGGCGGCACGTTCATCATGGGCAGCCCCGAGGGCGAGCCGTGGCGCGAGAACGACGAACGCCAGCATCACGTGACGGTGAGCGACTTTTATCTCGGCCGCCGCGAGGTCACTCAGGAGGAATACAAGGCGCTGACGGGCGCAACCCCCAGCCGCCACACCCGCGGTGAAAAACTGCCCGTGGAGAACGTCAGCTGGTACGACGCCGTGAAGTTCTGCAACCTGAAGAGCACCGCGGAAGGGCTGACGCCCGCTTACGCGATCGACGGCGAAAACGTGACCTGGAACCGCGACGCGAACGGCTACCGCCTGCCCACGGAGGTGGAATGGGAATACGCCTGCCGCGCCGGCGGCGCCGGACCGTTCAGCATCGAGCCGTCGCCGTCCTGGACCGACGCCAACTACTACGGCCACTACCCCTATAACATCGAGCAGAACTATTTCGATACGGGAAAACTCGACGTGAAGCCGGGCACTTACCGCGGCGATTCCATCCCCGTGGGCAGCTTCAAGCCCAACGCCTTCGGCCTCTGCGACATGCACGGCAACGTCAGCGAATGGTGCTGGGACCGCTACGGCGTGTATCCGGCCGCCGCGCAGGCCGACCCCGCCGGCCCCGAGAAGGGTGTCGCGCGCGTCTGCCGCGGCGGCGGCTGGAACGATTTCGCCAAGCACCTGCGCAGCGCCTACCGCTCGTCGCAGATGCCCGGCGACGCCTTCCGCAGCCGCGGCTTTCGTCTCGCCCGCAACAAGTAATACTAGGGCTTGTTTAAAAAACGTCAAAGTTGCCTAAATCGATCCAATCGCTTAAACTTTTCTCATGGAAGAGAGAAGATATGAACTGACCTCCAGCGAGTGGAATCGAACCAAGAGAATGCTGCCGCCCGAACACCCGAAATCAGGTCAACGTGGACGCCCGGCAAAATACGATAACCGCAGGATCA
>NZ_RAWT01000069.1:0-10459 GCF_003612005.1 Pyramidobacter sp. CG50-2 | reverse complement strand
GGGCGCGAGGAAATGGAGAAGATCGCCGGCTGGATCGACCGCGTCGTCACCCACATCGACGACGAAGCGGAGATCGGAAAAGTCCGCGCCGAGATCACCGAACTCTGCGAGGCGAAACCGCTCTATCCCGGGCTGTATTGAACCGACGCCCCGGGCGGATCGAAATGAACGGCGCCGGACGGGGACTGCTCATGCAGCCGCCGGCCGGCGCCGTTGCGTTCGGCTTTTTGATTTAAGAAATAATATTCAGAGGCATTTATTGTTGAAGTGCGCTCAGCGGGGTGCTTTGGGGCTCAGAAGGTTCCTGGCGGTGGCGAGCAGATCCTCGTGTTCGATCGTGCTGACGTCGAAGCGCAGCAGCGAGAACACGGCCTGAAGGATAAAACTGATGCCGAAGACGGCGACGACGGTGCCGACGCCGATCTTGGCGCCGCAGAGCCAGCCGGTGAGCAGAGCGCCGCCTTCGATGGAAAACCGGATCACGCCTACGGGAGTGCGCGGGAAGCGCTTGCACAGGGCGACCATCAGTGCGTCGCGGGGGCCGCAGCTCAGCCCCGCGCCGATGTAAAAATAACTGCCCACGGCGATCAGAAGCTGTCCCGTCAAAAGCGTGGCGATGCCCGAGGGGAAGCCGGTCATCATGGGAATGACGCCGGCGGCGCGCAGCAGATCGGCAATGGGGCCGATGCAGGCGATGTCAAGCAGCGTGCCGAGCCCGATTTTTTCGCGCAGCAGCAGGTCGACGGCGAGGATGACCAGCCCCGATCCGGCCAGCACGGTCCCAAAACTCAACCCCAGCCGAGCTCCCACGCCCATGCTGAACGCTTCCCAAGGGCCGAGCCCCACGTTGGCCTGGATGTTGCAGCACGATCCCGTGCCGAAAAGCAGCAGCCCGAACAGCGCCCGGGCGATGCGTCGAGAGTAGTCCATCAGCGGTCCTCCTTCGTTCGGAGAAGATGGAACGATATTACCTTCTGCGGCGCCGGCGGTCAAGCAGGAGCGAGACAGGCGCGCGCGGCTCCGGCTCTCGGCGGAGCGAATGATCAGAGAACGAACGGAGGACGAGCTCATGAATGTTTTCCTTTGCGAACATCTGCACCGTGACGCCGTGGTCCTGCTGCGGTCGCGGGCTGAGATCGTCGCCGACTGGGGGCGTCTGGCGGAGTGCGACGGTCTGATCAGCCGCAATTTGAAGCTGCCGCGGGAAACACTGGAACGCGCGCCGCGGCTGAAGGTGATTGCCGTGCACGGCACGGGCAGCGACGGCATCGATCTGGAATGGTGCGCGGCCCGTAACATTACCGTAACCTACGTGCCTGCGCAGAATGCCGATTCGGTGGCGGAACTGATCGTTGCGCTGGCGTTGGATCTGATGCGCCGCGTGACCGCCGCCGACCGTGCGGTCCGTTCGGGGCGCCCCGTGAGAAGCGCGCCGCCGGAGTTTTGCGGGCGCGAACTGGCGGGCAAGACGCTGGGACTGATCGGCGTCGGAGACATCGCCCGGCGCGCAGCGCGCATTCTGCGCGAAGGGTTCGGCATGAAAGTCATCGGCTATTCGCCCTCGCTGACGCCCGAGAAAGCGAAAATGTTCCACGTGGAACATCGCCCTTCCGTTATCGACGTGATGCGGGGCGCCGACGTGATCTCGCTGGGCGTGCACCTGACGGGAGAGACCTTTCATCTGATCGGCGCCAAGGAACTGGCCGCGGCCAGAAAGGGCGCGGTGCTGATCAACACGTCGCGTGGGGGCGTTGTCGACGAGGAGGCGCTCTATGAGGCGCTGCGCGTCGGTCGGCTGGCGGGAGCCGCCTGCGACGTGTGGGAGCACGAGCCGCCGACGGCGGGACATCGGCTGCTCTCGCTGGACAACGTGATCGCCACGCCCCATCTCGGCGCCAACACGGACGAAGCGCTGCGCCGCGTCGGCACGGCGGCCGTGCAGGCGCTGTTCGACGTGTGCGAGGGAAGGAAGCCGCGCTGCGTTTACAGCGTCGAACACCCGCTGGGATTCGAAAACAGGGACGTCCTCCGCGACGGATCCTGATTCCTTTTCGGCTGCGTAAAATACAATGGAGGGATGAGACATGAAATTAGCGGTAACGTATGAGAACGGCGCGATCTTTCAGCATTTCGGACACACCGAAACGGTGAAGATCTACACGATCGAAAACGGCGCGGTCGGCGCCTCGGAAGTGATCGGCACGGAGGGGCACGGGCACGGCGCGCTGGCGGCCTTTTTGAAGGAAAGGGGCGTCGAGGCGCTGATCTGCGGCGGTTTGGGCGGCGGCGCGGTCGCGGCGCTGCAGGAGGCGGGGATCGCCATTTACGCCGGCAATCAGGGCAGCGCGGACGAAGCTGCCGCGAAGTTCGCCGCCGGACAGCTTTCCGCCAACGCCGAGGCGAACTGCCATCATCACGATCACGGCGCGGAACATTCCTGCGGAAACGGCTCGTGCCGCCATTAGCATTGGCAAGGAACGCTTCGTCCGCCGACAAAAAATCCGGTCCCTTTTCGGGGCCGGATTTTTTGTCGGCGGACGGCGTGTTACGGCAAGCGCCTGTTTTTGAGGAATTCGCCGCGGGCGAAGGCGGCGAACGTGCGCGCCGCCGGCGAGAGAAACTCTTCCTTCGGCCAAGCCAGGCCGATCTTGACGGTTTCGGGCGGGTCGAGCGGCACGCTGACCACGCGCGGGCTGGGCGGCCGCTGCAGAATGCCGTTCATCAGCGCCACGCCGAGGCCGGCTTCGATCATGGCGAAGGCGGCGCTGACCTCAGAGGTGGAGCAGCGCGCCGCAGCCGTGACGCCGCGGGCGGCGAAGTAGCGCGAGTTGTCGCTCTCGCGGCCGGGGTACATTTCGATGTAGGGTTCGCTGGCGAACGCTTCGGCGGGGAAGGCGCCGCGGGCGACGGACCAGTGCCCGGCGGGCACCCAGACGACCAGCTTGTCGTTGCAAAGCGGCGTCCACTGAAAGCTGCCCTCGCGCCGGCTGATGACGCAGAAGTCGGCGCGTCCCTCTTCGACCATGGCGGCCAGGTCGCTGCTCAACCCCTCGGCGATGGAAACGGCGATGCCGGGATGAAGCCGCCCGAACTCGGCCGCGAGACGGGCCAGCAGCGGATAATAAACGCCGTACGCCGCCCCGACGGTGACGCTGCCGCATTCGACGCCGCGGATCTGGGCGGACGTTTCGGCGAACTGTCCGGCGGCGCGCACCAGCTCGCGCAGGACGGGCAGCAGCAGCTCGCCCTCGCGCGTCAGATTGACGCCGATATGGTTGCGGCGCAGCAGCGGGAAGCCGGCCTCTTTTTCCAGCGAAGCGATGATGCGGCTCACGCCCGACGGAGTGTAACCAAGCTCTTCGGCGGCGGTGGTCAGCGAACCGTTTTCGACGGCCCGCAGCAGCACGGCACATTTTTTCGTGTCCATGGCGTCTCCTTTGCTATGAGAAAGAATCAAGGGCTTTTTGTTTTTTTGACGATAGATCATCGGCGGCGCTTTGTCAAACGTTCGCGGCGGAGGCGGACGGCCGTTCGCCGTTCCGGGCGAGTTCTTCCGCGGACGCGCGCGTTGCCGAAATCTCATGCCATGAATTGCGTTTTCAGCAAAACGCAAATGATTTATTCGGACGCAAAAGAACGATAAACGCGGCGTGTTTCTATAATATTCGCTGCATAAAAATAACTTGCTTCGAAAGATAAGTTATGTTAAGATTCTCGTGTAACAAACTTTATATTTTAAAAATGGAGGTGCCAGCGTGAAAAAGTTCCTATCGATTGTTGTGGCAGTTGTGATGTTCGCGTTCCCGGCGTTCGCCGCGGAGGAAGTGTTGGTCGGCGAGATTTCGACTTCGACGGGCGACTTTGCCGCTTACGGCTTCGCCGAAGTCGAGTCGGTGAAGATCGCCCTCGAAGAGATCAACGCCGCCGGCGGCGTCAAGGTCGGCGACGCGATGCTGCCGATGCGCGTCATTCAGTACGACTGCCGCACGCGCAACGAAGACATGGTCAACGCGGCGCGCCGCCTCGTCAATCAGGACAAGGTCGTCGCCGTCATCGGCCCGAGCGGTTCCGGGCTGTGCATTTCCGCCGCCGCCGTGTTCAACCGCGGTCACGTGCCTCACCTCGGCACGCTGCCGACGAACCCGATGGTGACCATGGACGAGCGCGGCAAGGTACGTCCCTACAACTTCCGCATTTGTTTCCTCGACCCGTATCAGGGCGCTATCCTGGCCACGTTCGCGGTCAAGAACCTGAACCTCATGAAGGCCGCCGTGCTGTACGACGTGTCCAGCGACTACTCGCAGGGGCTGCGCGAGTTCTTCGTCAACGAGTACAAGAAGATGGGCGGCGAGGTCGTGGCCGACGAAGGGCACCGCGGCGAAGACGTCGATTTCCGCGCCCAGCTGACCAAGTTCAAGGAAGCCAAGCCCGACATCCTCGTGTTCCCGACGATGGGCAAGTGCACGCCTCTGGCGATCAAACAGGCCCGCGAGATGGGCTTCACCTGCCCGATCATCGGCGGCGACGGTTACGGCGACTTCTGGTGGGAGATCGCCGGCGACGCCATGGAAAACACCTACTGGGTCAGCCACGTGGACAAGGGCGACCCGAAGCTGAAGGGGTTCTTCGACAAGTTCGAGCAGAAGACCGGCACCGAGTGCAAGGAATTCATGAACGCGATGATGGCTTACGACTGCGTGTACTGGCTGAAGGACGCCGTCGAACGCGCCGGCAGCCTCGATCCCGAAAAGGTCCGCGACGCTCTCGAGCAGACCAAAGATCTGAAGCTGATGCACTGCACGCTGACCATGGACGAGTTCCATAACCCCAAGGGCAAGGAAGGCATCATGCTCAAGGCTGAAGGCGGCAAGACGAGCTACTTTGCCACGATCAAGCCCGAAATGTAAAAAGCGTTTTCAAATCCGACGGGTTCACTGCAAGGGGCGGCGGCGCAAGGGCCGCCGCCCCTTCGTCATGAAAGGGAGGAGTCGTCGTGGCAACCTTTCTGCAACAAGTCGTCAACGGTCTCTCGCTGGGCTCCGTTTACGCGCTGATCGCGGTCGGGTATTCGCTGGTGTACTCGATCCTGCTGTTTTCCAATTTCGCTCACGGCGGTTTTCTCGTCGTGGGCGGCTACGCGGCCTACGGCATGCTCAACTCCATGGGCATGAATATCTGGATCGCCGGCGCGGGCGCGATCCTCGCCGCAGGCGTCGTCGCCATCGTCACCGAGCGCATGGCCTACCGGCCGATCCGTGAGCGCACGTCGGCCACGCTTTATTTATTGATCGCCTCGATGGGCGTTTCCATCGTCATCGAGAACATTTTCGTCGTCACCATCGGCGGCCGTTACCGCGCGCTGCCCGAGGTGTTCCCCTCGCAGCCGATCGTCCTCGCGGCGCGCGCCGCCGGCGCGGCGGGCGAGTCGGTGATGAGGTTTTTCCCCGGCGCGGCCGAGGGGCTGACGCCGCTGCTGACGATCAGCGCCTTCGATCTGATCTCGCTGGGCGTGACGGTCGTCTTCCTGCTGCTGCTGCAGATGTTTTTGATGCGCACGCGCTGGGGGCTGGCGATCCGCGCCGCGGCCTGCGACCTGCGCACGGCGGGGCTGATGGGCGTCAACGTCAATCTGTTGATCGCCATCGTCTTCTTCGTCGCCGGCGCGCTGGCGGCGGTGGGCGGCATCTTCCTGGCGACGCGCTACACGCTTTATCCGCAGCTGGGCAACATGATCACCACCAAAGCCTTCGTGGCGGCGGTGATCGGCGGTCTCGGCAGCCTGCCTGGCGCGGTGATCGGCGGCATCCTGCTGGGGCTGGCGGAAATGCTGACGGCCGGGTTCATCAGCAGCCAGATGCGCGACTTCGTCGTCTTCGCGCTGCTGATCGCGACGCTGATCATCAAGCCGTCCGGCCTGTTCGGCCGCGACATCCGCGACAAGGTGTAGAGGAGGGACCGTCATGAAAAAATCGCTTCTCGGCGCTCTGTCCCTCGCGGCTTTGGGCGCGGTCCTGGCTTACGTGCCGATGGATTATTACACGGAAGGGATCCTCATGCTGCTGTGCATCAACATGATCGCGGCCATGGGCGTGTCGCTGCTGACGGGCTTCACCGGCATCTTCACGTTGGGGCACGCGGCCTACATGGCCATGGGCGCGTACACGGCGGCGATCCTGATCATGAACTACGACGTAGCCTGGCTCCCGTCCGTGCTCGCCGGCGGCGTGCTGGCCGCGGCGCTGGCCTGGGTCGTCGGCGTGCCGACGATGAAGCTGACGGGCGACTATTACGCTATCGCTTCGCTGGGATTGTGCGAGGCCATCCGCCTCGTGATCGAGAACTGGCAGTCGGTGACGCGCGGCGCGCGCGGCATTCCCGGCATCGATCCCTACACCACGCGCGCCGTGGCGGTGTGGTTCTTCGTGGTTCTGGCGCTGTTCATGTTCAACCTGATTTACAGCCGCTGGGGACGCTACTTCCGCGCCTGCCGCGACGACGTCATGGCGGCGTCGCTGCTGGGCTTCAACACGCCGAGCATCCGCCTCGTCTCGCTGCTGATCTCCGCGTTCTACTGCGGCATCGCCGGCGCGCTGCTGGGCGGCTACCTCAGCTTCATCCAGCCGGCCATGTTCGACATGATGAAGTCCACCGAACTGACCTCGCTGGTGGTCTTCGGCGGCCTCGGCTCGATGAGCGGCACGCTGCTGGCGACCGGCATCATCACGCTGATCACCGAACTGTTCCGTCCCATCTCGCAGTACCGCATGCTGATCTACGGCGCCGTGCTGGTGATGGTCATGGTGCTGCGCCCCGACGGCCTGCTGGGCAGCCGCGAGATCTGGGAGTTCCGCCGCGCGCGCGGGACGAAGAAGGAGGAATCGCGATGAACGCGCCCATCCTTGAGATCCTCAACATCAACAAGTCGTTCGGCGGCGTGCACGCCGTCAAGGACGTCAGCTTCAAGATCGAGCAGGGCGAGCTGATGGGGCTGATCGGTCCCAACGGCGCGGGTAAGACGACGGTCTTCAACCTGATCACCAACGTCTATCCGATCGACTCCGGCGACATCATCTTCGACGGTCTCAGCACGATCCGCCTCAAGTCCTATCAGGTGATCCGCCGCGGCATCGCCCGTACCTTCCAGAACCTGCGCCTGTTCGGCAAGTCCACCGTGCTCGACAACGTCATGACCGCCGCTCAGGTGCATCATACCTACGGTTTTACCGAGTCCATCACTCATCTGGGGCGCTGGCGCAGCTGTGAGGAGATCACGCGTCGCCGCAGCATGGAGTTCCTCGAGCGCGTCGGCCTGGCGGGGCGCGCCGCGCAGACGGCCGGCACGCTGCCCTACGGCATGCAGCGCCGTCTCGAGATCGCCCGCGCTCTGGCGCTGGAACCGATCCTGCTGCTGCTCGACGAGCCCGCCGCGGGCATGAACCCCGAGGAAGTGGCCGACCTGAACAAACTGATCACGGGCATCCATCGCGACCTGGAGCTGACCATCCTCGTGATCGAGCACCACATGGACCTGATCATGCAGATCTGCCCGCACATCGTCTGCGTGAACTTCGGCGCCAAGATCGCCGAAGGCGGCCCCGACGACATCCGCAAAAATCCCGAAGTGCTCAAGGCCTATCTGGGCGACGACGAGGAGGCGATCTGAATGGCCGGACTGCTCGAAGTGAAACAACTCTGCGTCAGCTACGGCGCGATCCGCGCGCTCGACCGCGTGTCGCTGTCCATCCCCGCCGGCGAGATCGTTTCCGTCATCGGCGCCAACGGCGCGGGCAAGTCCACGCTGATGAGCGCCGTCATGGGGCAGGTGCCGTATCAGTCCGGCGAGATTGAGTTCGAAGGCAAGCCGCTGCCGCGCCGGTCGTTTCAGGTGGTGAAATCGGGCATTTCGCTTTCGCCGGAAGGCCGCCGCATCTTCGCGCCGCTGACCGTGCTGGAAAACCTGCAGATCGGCGCGTTCCCCCGCAGCGGCGATTCCGAAAAAGCCGTCAAAGAAGACATGGATTGGGTGTTCTCGCTGTTCCCGCGCCTCGAGGAACGTATCGGCCAGTACGCCGGCACTCTCTCCGGCGGCGAGCAGCAGATGCTCGCCGTGGCCCGGGCGCTGATGTCCCGGCCGAAACTGCTGCTGCTCGACGAACCGTCGCTGGGGCTGGCCCCCGTGATTATCAAAGACATCTTCCGCGAGCTGCGCCGCATCAACGAAAAAGGGCTTACCATCCTGCTCGTCGAGCAGAACGCCAAACAGGCGCTGCTGCTTTCGCAGCACGCCTTCGTACTCCAGACCGGCCGCATCGTCAAGCAGGGCGTCTCGCGCGAGCTGCTTTCCGACCCCGAGATCGCCGCGGCCTATCTGGGCGGCAAGTAGCTTCCCTGGTTTATATATTTCTTAATTAAAAAGCCGAACACAAGAGCGTCCCGAGGGAGAATCACAAAGCAAGCCGCACAATCTGCGTAACTTACTTTGTGGATCTTCCCCGGGACGCTCTTGTTATTCAGTGTTTTAATCGAGAAATAGTATGATGCTGGTTTTCAACGAGAAGACTTCCATGGAAATCAGCGTCAAATGAAGAAACGCCCGCAGGCGTTGAAGCCGAAGCCGATCGCCATGATGCCCAGTGAAACGATGCCGGTGAAGACCGCCAGCAGCCTCGGCTTGACGGCCTGGCGGAGCATGACGAGCGACGGCAGCGACAGCGCCGTGACGGCCATCATGAACGACAGCACCGTGCCCAGCCCTGCGCCCCTGGCGTAAAGCGCCTCGGCGATCGGGATCGTGCCGAAGATGTCGGCGTACATGGGGATCCCCACGACGGTCGCCGCCACGACGGCGAGCGGATTGCCGCCGCCCAGCAGCCTGACGACGAACTCGCGCGGCAGCCAGTTGTGGATCAGCGCGCCGACGCCGACGCCGATGAGAATGTAGCGGAACACTTTTTTCAGCGTGAACAGCATCTGTCCCTTGGCGTAGGCGAGACGGTCGCGCGCGGTCAGCTCCGGCGAGTCGAGGTCGGCAGCGGCGATCGACCTGACGAACGGTTCGACGTACTTCTCCATGCCCATACGGTCGAGCGCCGTGCCGCCGGCGACGGCCAGCGCGATGCCAACGGCCACGTAGGCGGCGGCGATGCGCGCGCCGAAGATGCTCGTCAGCAGGATCAGCGAGCCGAGATCGACGAGCGGCGACGAGATCAGGAACGAGAAGGTCACGCCTACGGGCAGTCCGGCGCTGGTGAAGCCGATGAACAACGGGATCGAAGAGCAGCTGCAAAACGGCGTTACCGTCCCCAGCAGGGCGCTGGCGGTGTTGGCCGCAAGGCCGTGCATGCGCCCGAGGATCCTTTTGGTGCGTTCGGGCGGGAAATAGCTCTGGATATAGGAAATGACGAAGATCAATGTCGAGAGCAGAATGACGATCTTGGTCACGTCGAAGAAAAAGAACTGCAAACTGCCGCCCAGCCGCGTGGATGTGTCCACGCCACAGGCCGTCAGCGTCCGGCCGGCGAGGTCGTTGAGCCAGCGCATGGCGAGAATCTGGTGCTGAATGAAATCCCACATGGGAAAAGAAACATCCTTTCATAACGTGAAGGGGCGGCGCGGAAAACGAAGCGCCGCCCCTTCATGTAAAATCGCGTTATCTGTATTTTTCCAGCAGCGCGGCGCAGGCCGCCGCGCTGGGGACGGAGCCGGCCAGAACGACCTTGCCGTCCACCGCGACCGCCGGCGTGCCGATGATTCCCATGGCCGTCATCTTTTTCAGATCGCCGACGAACTCGATCTGGGCGTCGAGCCCCAGCCGCGCTGCCGCCTCGCGCACGTTGTTCTCCGTCTCATGGCAACGGGCGCAGCCCATACCGAATATCTGGATCAGTTTCATCGGGTGTCCTCCTTGTGAAGACCGCCGCAGCGGCATTGTCCATCCGTTCCGTCCGTTCCGGCGCGGGGCGTTCCCCCCAGCGCGCGGCGCACGCATTCCAGCGTGCCGGGCAGGCAGGTCAGTTTGAGCGAATAGTAGCTGTTGACGCCGCGCTTTTCGACGCGCAGGACGTTTTTCCTCACCATCAGCGCCAGATGCTTGCTCACCGTGGTACGGTCCAGCGCCGGAAAAAGCTCCGCGATCTTGCAGGCGCACAGCTCTCCCTGGGCGAGCGCTTCGAGAATGAGCAGCCGTACGGGATGGGAGACGGCCTTGAACACAGCGGCGCAACTTTTCAGGTCATCTTGATTCATGAGGTTCTCCTTTCGTGGCTGGCGTTCACGTTTATGTGAAATAAGTGCCACGTGGCTTTCGCGCCACATATTGTAGCGTGAACTCAAAATTTTGCAAGGGGCGATTCTTTACGTGTCGTTGTTCAGTGATAAAGTCACCCATAACTGTTCCAAGAAAATGTCACTCTGAGATAATACCGTTCATGAAACAGGAGCGAATGACATTGTCACAAAA
>NZ_RAWT01000068.1:0-10479 GCF_003612005.1 Pyramidobacter sp. CG50-2 | reverse complement strand
TTTCAGTTGAGGGTCACTTTTGTATGCTCTTTTTTCGGACAATTTCCTCGTAACAGCTTTTCATCCCCTTGAATTTGCTCCGTTAGCGCAATCTTGATCGTTATTATGTGTTCGTAATGACTGCTTGCTGCTTTTGTCCTGTCAAAGTAAATGCAACCCCGTCGCATTTACTTTGACGAGGTTGCATTTACTCTGAAAATTTACCCTTTTGTACTCGCGACTGGCAAGGGCGTACCTCAACGGCGAGCTTGACGTGAAGCCCTCGACGGAAGAAAACGTCTTGTGAATGGTAAAACCGGCACAGGCCGAGAATCAGGAGGTATGAGGCCTGTCCCCCTTTCATCGCCGTCTAGGGGTGAAACCACCTGACTTCAGTAATTCTGAAGTTGGCGCGTCCATGACCGGAATACTGTTCCGCTCATTCCCCGTTCAGGGTATAGGTTCTGCATAATTTGCAGATCCTTTTCATCATCAACGTTCCCGTGCGCGCAGAGCGTGAAGGGTACGGCGTTTCACCGCCCCCCCCTGCATTGTTTCACAGTATAGGGGTGTTCCGTTTTAGAACCCCCCTTGTAAAAGGATGTCCATAGTGTGGACGCCCTGGGGCGGGAACCGCGACGCAGGAATAGCTGACGGGGTAAGTTCAACTTAGGGCGTTCAGACGGGCGTAAAATTGCACTCGTTGAAGGGGGTAACGTTTCGTTCCCCCCCCGGGGAAGTTGTTCCTTGTCGGAAGAAATCTGGTAGAACAAGGTCGAAAGGGGCCTTCATATTCGCGTCAGAAGGCCCCAAACTTAGGTCAGGTAATAGAATCATACCTGTAATGTAAAATGGAGGCTAAAAATGGCATATTTCAAGATCAAAGGTCAATCTGCAAGCGCCGGTTATACCACGGGTGAATACGGCGGCCCTCGTACCGACATCATCGAGGCGGCCGACAGGGACGGCGCGCTCGAGGCGGCCGTAAGGAGCGGCTTTTACCGCAAGGGGCTGACGGCTGAACTGTGCCGCGGCAAGTGGGCCTGTTACGCGAAAGAGGGCGGCAAGCTGGCCAAAGTCTGCGAGGTCTACGCGAACAACGGCACGGAAGCCAGGCTGGCGGCCCTGAAGTTCCACGGGTACAAGTTTGTGGAAGAGGTCAGGCAGATTTCGGCGTGATGATCCCGAAGCGCAGCTCTTGCAGCAGGCTCTCAAACGGGAATTTCAGGTGCAGTGAAGATGAACGGCCTTCGTAAACGCGCTGCAAGGCTCGTAACTTGATTGAGGTGATATAATCATACCTGTGAAACAAAGAAGCCCCCACAGCGGGCGGCTGTGAAGGGCTGAGTAGTTTATCCGATCTTTCTGGGCGCTCTTTTCCTCGCGGGAACCAACAGTTCGGCGGGCGAAGAGAGCGCCTGCTCTTTTCTGAGGTCGTCGGTGGTCAGGTGGATGTAGCGCTGCGTCATCTGCGGGCCATGATGGCCCATGAGACGCTGAAGGACTTCGCCGCTCATGCCGGCCCTGAGGTGGAGCGTGCAGGCGGCGTGTCTCAGGTCGTAGGGCTTGAACGTGGTGCCGTCTTTCAATCGGTAGCCTTTCAGACGGTCGTTCCAGCGTTCCACGGCAAGACGCCGCCCCGTGACGCTGGCGAAAACATACATTTCCGCGTCCCATTCGCGCGGCCGGCGCTGTATGACGTGCCTCAGCGCGGCGGCCGTGGTCGGCGAGAGGGGGATGATCCTCTCTTCGCGGGTCTTGGCGGCGTGCGCCGGAATGACGACCGCGAGAGAAGAGAAGTTGAAGTCGGCCGGAAGCAGCTGGAGCGCTTCGCCGGGGCGCGTGGCCGTGTCGAGCGTGAAGAGGATCAGGGCGTAGTCCCGAAGCCCCGCCCATGTGGAACGGTCTGGAAGCGCCAGCAACTCTTTCACCTTCGCGGCGTCGATGTCGCGGAACCGTCCCGGCGCGCTGCGGCGCTTCAGGCCCCTGAACGGATCGGGTTCCGGCTGTTGTATCCCCTCTTCGACACACCAGCGCCAGAAAGCGCGGACGTAGATCAGCCGCAGGTTGTAGGTGGCCGGAGCGACCTCCTGGCTGAGCCACGAAAGGAAGGCGGTGCGCATCTTCAGCGGGCTGCTCCACGCTTGCGGGAAGGCGGCGAAGAATTGCCGGATCGTCTTTGCGTATTCCTTGCACGTCTTGGGCGCGGCCTTGGCGGCGGCTTTGCAGGTCAGAAAGCTTTGCGCGGCTTCATCGATCGACGTTATGGGCCTCTCATTCATAAGGAAAAGCGTTCGTGCGGATGTCATTTCTCCATTCTCCTTGTGGAATCATTCTGTTTACAACGCTGAAATATCTGAAAATTTCGAGTCGATGAATCAGCTGCTGCTGGCGGAAGCCGCTCTTGTCCAGCGGGGCATGAGGTGTTATAATCGCTGGCGTCGTAGGGTGTGGGCATTTTGCGGGGCAAGGCAGCTGACTCGAAATCAGCCAGGGGTTCACGCCCCTCGGGGGTTCAAATCCTCTTCCCTCCGCCATGATTTTTTGTGAAAATCATAAAAAGCCCCCTTCGCGGGGGCTTTTTGCTATACTGGCGCCAGGGGGAATCAATAAGTTTCAGGGGGGATCATCGTGCAGCACAGTTGAAGACTGCGGCGAGTACCGCGTGCTGAAAATCGACTGATTCCATCAAAAACGGCCGCGTCTGGCGCAATCTCTCGACTTTGTGATATAACGGAACGGTGAATTGTGATGAAGGGTGAGGAACGAATGGCGGACGATGAAAAAAGCGTTGCGGCGGCAGAGGTGCAGCCGGAGCCTGGGAAAGACTTCTGGACGCTGTGCGTCAAAGGGACGGTCGAAGAGATCAAGGGAAGAGTCGCTGCGGAGCAAATCGACGTCACACAGCCGTTTCGCGACGGGATTACGCCGTTGTACCTGGCGGCGCAGAATAACTCGCTGGCAGTGGTTCAATATTTTCTCGATGCCGGGGCTGACGTCAACGTGCGGACGACGGGCGAATACGGTGATACGATCCTTCACGCCGCGGTCTGGACGAAGGATCTTCGCGTCGTGCAGGCGCTGCTTGAGCACGGAGCGGATCCGATGGCGACGAACGCCAAAGGCTGGACGCCGCTTCGGCTGGCGCGTTACCACGTGCGCGGCAAGGAGATGCTTCAGCTCCTGATCAAACACATGAAACTGGAGCCTGCCGAGAACGGCCGCTCGTATGAGGGAACGATCGAGTATGTGGATCTCTGGTCGAAAAGATGTTATCAGCTGTGCGGCACTACGCTGATCGAACATTCCATGAATCGCCTGAACACGTCGAATATTTCTCTGGGAGAGACGGACCGGATCACGTACGGCTCTTCGCAGAAGCGCAAGGCCGTGGTCGTGAATACGGTGCCGGCAGGATAGGCGTAAATTGACTGCGACGGACATGATACTAATTCTTGATAGAAAGTATTAACATAGTTTCCCGGGCGCTGCGGAGGAGTTCAGTCGCTCAGAACTCCCTCGACCGCTGCGCGGTCTGCGCAGCTCGCTTTGTGAATCTCCTCCGCAGCGCCTCTGCATTCGGCATTTTAATTGAGAAATAGTATGAGATAAAAGCGGCGCGGGCCGTGTAGATTTTTGCGAGTCCGGCGCCGTCTGGATTCCGCGGCATCAAAAGGCCGATAGGAGAGGAAGAATCTCTCCTATCGGCCTTTTGCATACTTTGAATGCCGGTTACTTCACGGCGGCCGGATCAGCGGCTTTGTTTGCCGCATCCTCGGTGAAAGCCGGTTTCAGTCCGTCCAGCTTTTCATCGGGAAGGGCGTCGGCAGGCGGAACGTCGTCGCTCTTGACGGTGAAGAGTTCGGGGGCGACGATCTCCACGTTCATCTTATCGGTCAGCCCCTTGATGTAGTTGCGCTGGGCCTCCATTATTTTGCTCTGAAGGAGCATCGTCTTGATGCTGTCGGACACTTCGGAGAGAGGACGCACGTCTTCCGAGACGGCCCTGATGCGGTGCACGACGAAATAATCCTGACTGGTGATCTCGATAGGGGCGGAGGTTTCGCCGTCGTTCAGCGCGGAAAGAGGCTCGAGCTTGCCGACCATCTCCGTCGCGGCGATGCGCTCGTGAACGTCGCTCGAGGTCGCCTGGACAATGTCGGCCGAAACGATCGTAAGGGCCTTGTCCCAGTCCTTGTCCGCCTTCACTTCTTCGGCGAATTTGTCGGCGGCCTCTTTGTTTTTCAGCTGGACAAAGTCGGCTTCGATGCCGGCCGGCAACGTGAAGTTGCCGCGCAGCGCGTCGTACAGGGCTTTGATCTCGTCGTCGGAAACGACCACGCCGCCGGAAACGTCTTCCAGCATCTTGTTGATGGCCAGCTGGCGGGCGATCTCGGCTTTGACCTGTTCGAGGCTGCTGCCCTGGTTCTTCAGCGTCTGCATGAAGGCTTCTCTGGTCACGTACTGATTCTCGACCTCTTTCAGCTGCTTGTCGACGTCGTCGGCGGGGGCGCTGATTTTCAGGCGGGCGACTTCGTCGATGACGGCGCGGTTGGACACCATTTCGTCGAACACGGCTTTGTAGATAAGCGGCATTTGTTTGTCGGACAGGTCGCGGATGCCGTTGCGCTCGACGAACGAGCGCAGGTGTTCCTGCAGCTGGCTGATGTGCAGTTCTTCGCCGTTGACTTTGGCGACCACGAAATCGCCGGTGCGCTGATTGTCGGAGTCGGAGGAACTGCCCGTGCCGTACATGAACCCGACGGAAGCGGTGAAGATGACGATAAACAGGGCGAGGATCCACTTGATCTGAGTGCGAAGCGCAGTAAGTATCTGCAAGTGACTTTACTCCTTTCGAATTGGCAGCGTGAAAAATTCTGTTTCAGCCCAAGAATTGTACCATAAAACATTAAACCGTGGCGAGAGATGTGCCGACGGTCCGTTCCGTTTTCAAAGGAACGGAGAGCTGAACGGCGCTTTCCATGACCTGGCCGAGCTCCATGGCGGTCTGTTCGGCCCGATCCTGCGGGCATTCGCAGACGATGGAGTCGTGGACCTGGAGCACCATGGCCACGTCGCGGCCGGCAAAATGCGCGGCGACTTTGTTCATGGCGATCTTGGTGATGTCGGCGGCCGTCCCCTGGATCGGGGCGTTGATGGCGACGCGTTTTTGGTGGTCTTTCGTCTGGTTCCCGGTGGCGATCTCGTCCATCGGGCGGCGGCGGCCGAAAAGCGTGGACGTGTAGCCGACTTCGAGGGATTTTTTCTTGCTCGTTTCCATGTATTCCCGTACGCCCGGGAGAGCGGCAAAGTAGGCGTCCATGATCTGGAACGCGGTGTTGCGGTCCGTCCCCAGCCGGGAGGCGAGGCCGAAAACGCTCATGCCGTAGATCAGGCCGAAGCTGACGGTCTTGGCGCTGCGGCGCAGCTCCTTGGTGACGGCGTCGGCGGGGAGGCCGAAGATCATGGCGGCGGTTTCGGTGTGGATATCCCGATCCGACTTGAAGATCTCGATCAGCTGCGGATCTCCCGAGAGATGGGCCAGCACGCGCAGTTCGATCTGCGAATAATCGGCGGCGGCGAAGCAATGCCCCGGCCGCGACGGGATCAGACATTCGCGGATCCTCTGCCCCCAGCCGCTGTAAGCCGGCAGGTTCTGCATGTTGGGATCGCGGCTGCTGAGGCGCCCCGTGCCGGTCGTCAGCGATTCGAAGGTGCTGTGGATCAGACCGTCCTCGCCGGCCGCGCTCAGCAGCGGATGCACGAAGCCGGAGGCCATTTTCTGAAGCTCGCGGTATTCCAGGAGCTGCCCCGGGATTTCGCAGCGCGCGCCGCAGATCTCCCGCAGCTGTTCAAGCACCGACACGTCGGTGGAGTAGCCGGTCTTTGTTTTCTTGACGACGGGAAGCCCCAGTTTTTCAAAGAGAAGCTCCCCGATCTGTTTGGGCGAGTTGAGATTGATCTCGCATCCGGCCGCTTCGTAGACTTTTTCGGTGATCGCGTTCAGCTGACGTTCCAGCTCCCGCGAAAGCGCCAGCATTTTTTCGCGGTCGAGGCGGATGCCGCGGCGCTCCATGTCGACCAAGGAGGGGATCAGAGGCAGGTCGATCTCGTTCATGACCCGCGTCATGTCCTGTGCGGCGATTTTTTCTTCCATGGAGCGGGCGATGGCCAACAGGCGCAGCGCCCGGCCGGGCGAAAGTTCGAGGCCGATCTCCTTCGAGATGTCGTAGCTTTCCAGATCGGGATGGAGCAGGTACCAGGCGGTCTTGACGTCCCAAAGCCCGCCGAGGCGCGGCCGCTCCATCAGGTAACACAGCGCCTTGGCGTCGAGACAGACGACCCTGTTGTCCAACAGTTCGTCCAAACGCGGCGCCAGTTCGGCCAGCGTGCCCTGCCACCAGCTGCCGTCGGGGGCGGCGAGGATGACGCGGCGCGACTGCAGCGTTTCTTCTTTGATCGTGTATGGAACGGGCGCGCCGGATTCTTCGAGATCGAGCGCGATCCTTGGCGCGCACAGGATCGTGTCCAGCGGGATCGCGGCAGCGGGGGGGACGGCCTCGCCGAAGTCGTCCCCGGTACTGACGGGCGACGGCCGCGCCGCCTCCGCCGGCGGATTCCCGGCGGGGGATTTTTTCTTTTCGGCTGCGGCGCCGAAGGATTCGGCCGCCTTTTTCATGCCCAGTCGGGCGCAGAAAGCGCCGAACGCTTCCAGATCGACCGCCGCTTCTTTCGAGATGAATTCGCTCAGGTCCTCGTCGCATTTGAGCCGCGTCAGTTTGCGGTTCGCGACGGCCTGCGCGCCGTGCTCGCTCATTTTTTTCTGCAGCGCTGGCTTGAGTTCGCCGGCATGTTCCAGAATGCCTTCGATGGAGCCGTAACTTTGCAGCAGTTTCGAAGCGGTCTTCTCGCCCACGCCGGGCACGCCTGGGATGTTGTCGATCGAGTCGCCCATCAGCGCCAGATAATCGACCATTGTGTCCGGAGGGAAACCGTATTTTTCGGTAAAGTGAGGAACGTCGTATTCCTCGAAAGACGAGACGCCCTTGCCGGGGCGGAGGATCTTCACGCCCGGACGCAGCACCTGCATGATGTCCTTGTCCGAGGTGAGGATCAGCACCTCGTCGCCGCGAGACGCGAACTGCACGGCGGCCGAACCGATCAGGTCGTCGGCCTCGACCGAAGGACGCTCCATGATGTGGACGCCCAGAAGCGGAAGCATTTCGTGGAGCAGCGGAACCTGAATTTTGAACTCCTCGGGCGTCGGCCGGCGCGTGGCTTTGTATTCGGGATAGAGCTGGTGGCGGAACGTCGGCTCCTTCATGTCGAACGCCGCGTAGATCTCGTCGGGACGCCGGTCGTGTCTGACTTTGGCGAACATGTTGAAGAAGCCGACCAGCGCGTTGGTGGGCGTGCCGTCGGGGGCGTTCAGCTCGGGGATCGCGTAAAAGGCGCGAAAGGCGATGCCGTGTCCGTCGATAAGCAAAATCTTTTTTCCAGGCATTTCCATAAACCTCCAGGACGGGTTATAATGCTCTCTGAATCTCTGCGGATTTTCTTCCGCATCCGTTTGTCTATTGTACACGCGATGAACCAATTATGTGAGGAGGAACTTTTATAAATGGCGGATGAAGTGAGAGTACGTTTCGCGCCCAGCCCCACCGGCGCGCTGCATATCGGCGGCGCTCACACGGCGCTTTTCAACTGGTTGTGGGCCCGTCATACCGGCGGAAAGTTTATCCTTCGCATCGAGGACACCGACCGCGTCCGTTCGACCGCGGAATACGAAGAGACGATCATGGCCGGGATGAAATGGCTGAATCTCGACTGGGACGAAGGGCCCGACGTCGGCGGCGATTACGGACCGTACCGTCAGACCGAACGCCTCGACCTTTACAATAAATACGCTCAGCGGCTTCTCGACGAAGGCAAAGCCTACAAGGACGGCAGCGCGGTCATCTACAAAGTGCCGCTTGGGCTGGACATCGGCTTCGACGACGCAGTCTACGGCCACGTGGACTACAAGAGCGACGCGCTGATCGACGGCCGTACCGGCGTGATGAAGGACATCGTGCTGATCAAAAGCGACGGTTTCCCTACCTATAATTACGCCGTCGTCGTCGACGATCATCTGATGAAGATCTCTCACGTCATCCGCGGCGAAGACCACATCTCCAACACGCCCAAGCAGGTCCTGATCTACAAGGCGCTGGGCTGGGAGATGCCCAAGTTCGCCCATCTGCCCATGATCCTCGGCAAGGACAAGAAAAAACTCTCCAAACGCCACGGCGCCACCAGCGTTTACGAATACCGCGACATGGGCTACCTGCCCGATTCGATCTTCAACTTTCTGGCGCTGCTGGGCTGGGCTCCGAAGGGGAACGTGGAAGTGTTCGGCCGCGACCTGGCCATCAAGGAATACGAACTTCGCAACATCAACCGCAAGTCCTCGGTCTTCGATTTTGACAAGCTGAATTTCATCAATCAGGAACACATCACGGAAATGCCCGTCAGGGAAAAATTCGAACTGGTCCGTCCTTTCTGGGAAGAAATGGGTGTGGACTGCGGCAAACTCGATCTGGATTATCTCGGCAAATGCTTCGGGATCATGGCCGGCCGCGGCAAGACGATCAAGGAGCTGGCGGAGTTCTCCGACTATCTCGTGACCTTTGCGCCCGTGGCGGCCCGGTACGACGGCAGCGACCTGACGGACGAACGCCGCGTCCTGCTGAAAAAGTTCAATACCGATTTTCTGTCTCGTCCCGAGCTGGTCACGCCCGATCAGATGCTGGCCTTCGCGCGCGAGTGGTGCGACGCCAACGGAGCCAAGCTGAAAGACATCGCCATGCCGCTGCGCTACATGCTGACCGGCTACAAAGTCAGCCCCGGCATCTTCGAAGTGATCGAACTGCTGGGCCGCGACGAGGTGTCCAGGAGACTGCGGCATTATAACGTCCTCTGACTTTCGTCGCGCGGTGCAAAGACTGCTTTTGAAAATGCACGTGCGCTTTCTCTGCCGAGGAAGGGAAACGCAATGTATAAAAATCCTTGAAAAAACGTGCGCGCGCTAATTTCAAGTTTGACATTTCAGAAGAATCGTTGTATATTTTCCCCGTACTCGGAGAATCTTCCGGGCGCTCCCGAACTGGTCGGGATTTTTCATCACGTTTTTTTTGGAGGCATGTACTTTGAAGGGCAAAGTGAAATGGTTCAACAGCACCAAGGGCTTCGGTTTCATCACCACCGAAGAGGGCAAGGACGTTTTTGTCCATTTTAGCGCTATCAAGATGGACGGCTACAAGTCCCTTGAGGAGAACGAAGAAGTCGAGTTCGACGTCGTCGATGGTGAAAAGGGCCCTCAGGCTGCTAACGTCGTCCGTCTGTAGGACGACCGTTAGTGATTGAACCCTTTTTAGATTAAAAAAGAAGGCCGGCAGATCTGATCTGTCGGCCTTTATGCTATTACGCAAAAAAAGCGAGTTCTCCCCAAGGAGAATCCGCCGTGGAACAAAACGCGCTATCGACTCTTTTTTGATTTTTGATTTGTTTTCTGGCGCCAGACGTACACTGCTACGACAGCTGTGCAAACAGCGCAGAGAGCGAAACTGACCTCCGAAAGATGCCGCCGGATCAGCGATTGATTGGCGCCAAGCCAGTAACCCAGCAGCGTCAGGATGACGACCCAGATGCCGGCGCCAAGCGTCGTGTAGAAACAGAAGCGCGTCAGGTTCATGCGGGCGATCCCGGCCGGCAGCGAGATATACTGACGGATCACCGGGATCAGACGGCCGACGAACGTGCTGATATGGCCGTGACGCTCGAAGAACGAGTCGGCTTTGTCAAGAACTTCCGACGTGATCCCGAAGTGTTTGCCGTACTTGATGAAAAAGGGGCGCCCAAAACGCAGCGACAGCCAGTAATTAAACAGCGCTCCCAACAGACTGCCCGCAATCCCCGCAAGAAGCACCCCCAGCAGCGACATGTGTCCTCCGTGGGCCAAAAAGCCGGCCGGAGGCATAACGACTTCGCTGGGGAAAGGGAAAAAGGACGATTCCAGGAACATCAGTGCGACGATTCCCGTATATCCCAGCGAGCCGATCGTATCCACCAGCCAGCTGACCAAACTGCCAAAAACATCGCTTAGCATGACTTCACCCCGCTCGACGATTTTTCTAAGATCCGTGATCGATTAAAAGTCTAGGGCTTGTTTAAAAAACATTTCAGCTTGTATTATTTCAATAAAATAACACTGGCAGCAACAAGAACAAAAGCGAAAAACGAAGCGTCAAGTTTGTCATAGCGGGTGAAAATTCTACGGAACCATTTGATTTTCTGAAAGAAACATTCAACCAAGTGTCGTTCCTTGTAAACATGCTCATCTATAAACCACGGTTCGGGATTATCGCTCTTCGGCGGGATAGTGTAACTTCCCTCCCGAGAAGTAATGTACTCTCTGATGGCTTGCGAACCGTAAGCCTTATCGCCGATGACGTTGCTCCC
>NZ_RAWT01000067.1:0-10541 GCF_003612005.1 Pyramidobacter sp. CG50-2 | reverse complement strand
GTCTGCTGGGCTGGAAAGCGCGGAAATCGCTCGACGACATGTGCCGCGATTCCTGGAACTGGACGAAGAAGTCGCTGCGATAAAAGTATCGAAGGGGCTCATAAAAAACGACGTCGCGCCCGTCATGTTTTGAAGGAACAGTTCAAAACGCGACGGGCGCGACGTCGTTTATCCCGGACTGCCGTCGGGGTCGCAAAGCCTCCGCCGGCTTTCGGTGAGAAATCTCATTTCGGCTCTATAATAAACGTTGGGGGGATACGCGTCGAACTGAAGATGTTCACCTCCTCCAACGAGTCTATTCATATTAAGATAGGCATACCCAGTCATTCCTCCCTCGCAATCTCATCAGCAGAGTTGATCGAAAGGGAAATGATGGATATGCCGCATGCTCGTTTTATCGGATTATTGTCGAGTAGGGAAAAGAGGAGCACCAAGAAGTTTTACGACCGCGGCGAGACTCACTCGATGGATTTTATTATGCCCTGTTCTGAGAACTGCAGCAAACATTTCTCTATTTTTCGATAACTTCCCACGTGCCGTCACGCCTGGAGCCAAGTCTTCGAATATAGCCTTTCTCTCTCAACGAATCCAGCGTACGCTGAACTGTTCTGACTGTTTTTGATATCTTCTCAGCCATCTCGTCCCGGGTTGAATCCGGCTTGTTTTTCAATATAGCCAGCACAGCCACTTCCGTCCCCTTTAAAGTGACATTAAAAGTGACATTCTGAATGTCACTTTGAAACGCTGGTCTGTAAATAATAAACTTAAATCCGCTTTCGCCTGTCTCATACGAATATCGGATAGCCGCATTCTTGCAAAGACTGTTTATTCGCTTAAAGCCGCTTCCGAATTGCTCAATAGACTTATTCAGATACAGAACTTTCGAAATAAGAGGGTTACGTATCTCTGACTCTACATTCCTTTTAATGTAATCCTCCGGTTTATAACGGCTTGCATATCGTCCGGGACTATAGATTGTTATCTTCCCTGGGTGGATGCATATTTCATGATTTGTGGATTCGTTATATACTGCATGTGCAAAACTGTTAGCCAATGCCTCTCTAATGACCGCAACAGGGATCTCCGGAATTTCCTCTCTTTCTGTCCCGATGATTTCGCTTCTCCATCGGACATTCTTCAAAATATAATCTTCAGATATCTTCAGCAAATTATATATATTGTCTTCATAGAGCTTCATATCAATAAAAGTAAGCTTTTCATCCGTAGCAAATACAGCAGTTTTCAATGTAACCGGATGCGTATTTCCGAAAAGGCATTCTCCAGCGTTATTCAAATGATCGTCATCCAGCAAGCCGCACCTCTTCAGAACGATTGGACATGTATATTTTCCCTTCGGTATTCTCCCCGCCGAAACAGCTTTTTGCCAAAAAGCTCTGATTGCCGTTTTGTCAATTTGCTTGGATGTCGCCAAAGACGGTGTTTTCTCCCACTTTTCCCTATATTCATTTGATACAAAGAAGGACTTCAGCGCTTCCGGCACCACCTCACGATCTTCATCAGCAGTTCGGAGGTAATAACGCCCAAACGCAGAATATGGGACATTACTGCCATTAAATTCGATTTTGATTACATGCTTTCCGTCAAGAACCGTTTCGTTTATAGCAGGATATATCTGAGGTCTGATGCTTTCGTATACCATTCTCGAAACATCACGAAGCGACGATTCCGAAACGGCCTGCCCGCTCACATCACCATTCGGTTTGATCCCAAAATAAAGGGTTCCTATCCCGTGTTTATTCAAAATAGACGAAACAGAAATCATCGCCTCTCGGATCTCTGCAGTTGTCTTTTTGAATTCCAACGTTTCCGTTTCTTTTCCCAGATTCATTCCCGCTTCCCTCGCCGTTATAAAGTGACGTCATCATATCATATAGTGACATTTACGTCACTATTAACAAGGCGAGGCACCTCCCTCCTCAATGGAGAATACCCCTACGGCGACCGCCGATGGTCTGATACTATTTCTCAATAAAAATGCCGAATGCAGAGGCGCTACGGAGGAGATTCACAAAGCGAGCTGCACAGACCGCGCAGCGGTCGAAGGAGTCCTGAGCGCCTGAACTCCTCCGCAGCGCGCCCCGTCGCGATTGATTTTTTTACAGTCAGCATTCTTTCCGACGCAAGCCTGGCACAGAAATATAATACATCAAAACACAATATCCCGCTCTCCCGTTTCGCAGCCGACGTGGCGCCAAGGGCGCGGAGCGGACTTTCGGCGACGTCGCCGCGCCTGCCGCGGCGCCCGAAGTTCCCGCGTCAATTTTGGCCTGATCGTTTATATTTTGCAAGTCCCTTATGCTCAACGTATCCCTGTCCAAGCGTGGCATCCCAGCCATGCGCCAAGAAAAAAATCCGCGCAGAAGACACTTGTTTTTTGAACAGAGGTAAAATATAATTGAATAAGTTAGCGAACAATGAATATTATTACTGAAAGGATGGATCTTCTGTGTATAAGCTTTGGAACGAGCTTCAGGAACTGAAAAAGCTGCGCTGGATAGACCTTTCGCATCCTCTCGATAATACAAGCCCCTATTGGAGCGGCATACCGGATGGATCCGTCGAACTCTGCAAAACTGTGTTCGACTGGGGCAATCCGATGCTTGAATGTCTCATTCAGACTTTTAAATTTCCTGGGCAGTTCGGAACACACATAGATTTCCCCGGGCATTTCGTTAAAGGCGCACCGCTGTCGGAAGCCTTCGGCGTGAAAGACTGCGTGTTCCCGCTCTGCGTCGTCGACATTTCGAAAAAGGTAAAAGCCGATCCCTGCTATGCCGTGACGGTAGACGACATTAAGGAATACGAAGCGAAATACGGAGCCATACCCGACGGTGCGTTTGTGGCTCTTTATACGGGTTGGAGCAAAAATTGGCCCGACATGGATGCCCTCTCCGGAACGAAAATAAAAGAGGACGGCTCAGAAAACTTCCCGGGGTGGTCGCTGCCTGCGCTCAAATATATCTACGAGTTCCGCTCCGCGGCTGCGAACGGGCACGAGTCCCTTGACACCGATGCGTCGGCCGAAGCGGCGAAGGCTGGCGACCTAGCCTGCGAGAGATATGTCCTTCAGCAGGGCAAACTTCAGATAGAAGTGCTTTGCAATCTTGATATGCTGCCGCCCGCCGGCGCGCTCCTTTTCGCGGGGTATCCCAACATCAAGGGAGCGACGGGACTTCCTGTCCGTGTTTTCGCTATCTGCGAGTAAAACTCGCGTCCGCCATTTGGCGTAAACGGCAAGGCGCCGCCGCGGATATTGCGGCGGCGCCTTGCCGTTTCGTTTACTCGTGCGTGAGTTGTTCTCAAGATTTCGGACACATTCCGATACCGATACTATTTCTTGATTAAAAAGCCAAACTCAAGGACGTTGCGAGCCATACCAATATTTTCTATCGGGAATCGGTATAAATAACCGTTCCGCCACGTTACATTCAACCGGGAGATCATGTTTATGCCATTCATAAAAAATCATGCGCGTTTTTTCAAGGGCGCGGCGCTGACGGGCGTTTTCGCCTTCGCGGCGGCGGGAGCGGCGGCGCTGGCGCTGATGCGCCGGGTCTGGGGGCCGGTGTCGATGGAGCAGATCCTGTTCCATCTGAACGTGCCGCTGACGGGCGGCGTCGACGCCAACCTGCGCCGCCTCATTTTCGCCGCGGCCGCGGGCGCGGCGACGGTCACGGCGCTGTACGGACTGTTCTGCGGCTTCTGCCTGCGGCGCGGACGGCGCGGGGCGGGGCTGCTGGCGGCGTTGGCTCTGGCGGGATTCGCGCTGTACGCGGAGTGGAGCGTCGGCGTGGCCGGGTTCGTTCTGCGCCAGTTCCAGACCACGGCGCTGTTCGACGCGGTGCCCGAGCCGCAGGACGCGCGCTGGTCGTTCCCCGGCGCCAAGCGCAATCTGCTGGTGATCCACATGGAATCCATGGAAGACACGTTCAACGACGCGGCGGTCATGGGCGCGCCGCTGCTGCCCGAGCTGGCGCGGCTGCGGAAGGAGCATCTCCATTTCAAGGGTTTCCGCCAGGTACGCGGCACGACCTGGACGACGGCGGGCGTGACGGCCTCGGACTTCGGGCTGCCGCTGCTGCTGCCGATCGGGCACAACGACTACGGCGACTACGAGTCGTTCCTGCCCGGAGCGCTGAGCATCTTCGAGGTGCTGGAGCGCAGCGGCTACGCGCTGGAGTTCATGTTTTCCAGCGACTGTTCGTTCGGCGGCATCGAAAACCTGATCCGCACGCACGCGGAGCGCCCCGTCGTCAAGGATCTGCGCTGGTTCAGCCGGTACCGTTCCGACGTGGAACAGAACCGCGGCAACGGCTGGGGGCTGCGCGACCGCTATCTTTACGAGCGGCTCAAGGAGGATCTGGCGCTGCGCGCCGCTTCGGGCGCGCCCTACGCCTTTTTCGTCGAGACGCTCGACACGCACGGGCCGGACACGTATTACTTCCTCGACCCCGACGTCCGCCCGGAAACGCGCTGGCACGATTTCCGCGACGTGATCCGCGCCGGCAGCCTGATGATGGGCGAATTCATCGACTGGGTGCAGGCGCAGCCGTTCGCCCGCGACCTGACGATCGTCGTTCTCGGCGACCACCTCTGGATGGGCGACACGATCGCCGGGCACCCGCTGGGGGACGGACGCGCCGTGTTCAACCTGTTCGTCAACGCGATTCCGCGTCCGGAGCGCGGGATCGAACGGCTTTTCAGCGCGCCGGATTTCGCGCCGACGATTCTCGAAGCCATCGGCGCGTCCCTGCCCGGGCACCGCTTCGGCATCGGCACGTCGCTGTTCAGCGGGCGCCCGACGATGATCGAGGAACTGGGCGAAAAGACTTATGTCGCCGAGCTGGGCAAGACGTCGGCGCGCTACAACCGTTTCTTCAAGCGTCCCGAGGGGAAGCCCGACCGGCGCGCGCCGCTGAAGACGAACGACTTTTCCGCGGGCGCGCCGCGCCTCGCCCTTTCCGAACCGGAACTGTTCATGAGGACCGGCGGCAGCGGCGCTTTTCAGTGCGCGGTCTTCAATTCAAGCGACAGCCTGTTGTCCGGCGCGGGAGATTCGCCGCTGCGGATCCGCGCGTCGGTCTGCGCCGCGGACGGCCGCAACATGCCGGAATACGCGCGCACGTTCCCGCTGCCGCGCGATCTGCCGCCGCAGGACGCCGAATACCTGCAGGCGGCGATCCCCGTGCCGCCGGAAGGAACGTACCGTCTGCAGCTGGAATTCGTCGACGAAAAGGACCGGCCGCTCGCCGCCGCCTTCGAAACGCCGCTGCGGACGGCGGCGCAGTGGCGGTACGCCGCCGAAGACGGCGGCGTACCGCAGGACGAGCGTATCGTGCTGGACGGCGGCGCGCCCTGCGTCGCCTTCGCGGGCGCGATGGAAGTCTATTGCCATCGGGACACGCTCTTCTGCAAGCTGCTGGACGGCCGACTGTCCGCAAAAGATCTGATTTTGCGCGCCCGCCGCGGCGGAGAGACGGTCGAACTGACGCCGCGCGAGCTGCGCCGCGCTTCCGACCAAAAATTCCGCTGGGCCGCCGCGCCGCTGGACGGAGCCGGTCTTGAATATCTGGAAGCGGGCTGGCGGCGCGGCGGGGCGGAAAACGTACGTCCGTTCAGCCTCCTTCCCGCGGCGAAAAGCGCGCTGCTGCGCGAGGAGCAGGATTTTTACGCCTACGCGCGCAAACTGTCGCGGTCGAAGGCACTGATCCTCGCCGCCGTCAACGCCCCGGGGCAAAAGCCCGGCCTACTGGCCATGCGGGACGGGCAGATCCTCACGCTTCAGCGCGGCGCGCCCGGTACGGCGCTGCACTTCGACGGCGAGGAAGGCGGCGTTTACCTCGACCTCAACACGTACGACGAGGCCACCGCCGCCCAGTCGCGCACGCGCGCGCGGCTGTCGATCCGCGTGAACGGCCTCGAATACGCCTGCGCGCAGCAGGGAACGAACTTCGTCGTCTTCGATCCCGCCTGCGGCGAAGCGCTCGACCGCGCTGCCTGTGCCACGCCGATACCGTTGGACGAACTGGCGGCGCTGCTCGCGGGCGCACAGCCCGAGACGGCGCGGCGGACCGGCGGCGAAGCGCCCAAACTGCTCCACTGCCCCGTCGATCACCGCGTCCCCATCGAAAAGGGCGCGTTCCTCGCCTCCTGGACCGGCGGGCCATACGTCGCGCGCTCCGGCGGCCGCCTTTACTTCCAGACACCGTGGGAACAGGTCTTCAAAATCAAACTGCTCGGCGGTTCCGAAAGCGCGGGCGTCGCGCCGCTGGACCGCGCCGTGTCGGCCGGTTTCGACGGCGTGATCTCCGCCCTGCCGGCGCGAGGGGCGTCCGCCGACGTCGGCTTCATCGACGGGCAGGGGCAGAAACACGCGCAGTCCGTCGACCTGACGCCGCTTTTTCTGGAAACGGACTTCTGCCGCTATCTGCGGCGGCTGGCCGATCCCGATCACGTCGTGCTGATCTCCGTGCTCGACGAGGGTGCGCGCCGCCTCACCGAAACGCACCGCAAGCTCTTCGCGCCGCTCGGGCTCGACCTGTCGCTGTCCGGCAAACGACGCTGGAGCTACGCGGCCGTCAGCGACGGCGGCAAAAAGGTCTACGAAGAATGCGCGCCCGGCCGCATCGACATAACTGTCGACGCCGCGGGGCTGAAGATCGGGCTCGTCAGCACGGGCATGGAAGCCGGCTACGAGTCGTCGATCCGGATCGACTGCGCGGAATATTCCACGCAGTCGCCGGGCATGAACATCGTCGTCTACGACAAAAAGCAAAAACGCGTCGTCGACAGCGTCGCCTTCAACACCTACGCCGACCTGTCCGCTTCGCGCAAAGACCCCGCGTTCAAACGGTAAAAGCAAAGCGGCGAACCTCGCTTCACTCGAGGCTCGCCGCTTTTTATCCGTCTGTGTTTTGAGTGATCCACAACTGGCATTTGTGTTCCAACAAGAGGAAATCGCAGCTGTTGGCCACAAGTCCGGGATTCTTGCCCAACAGCACTCGTTTGTAAGTGCGCTCGGCAAGATACTGGATCCTTTCCTGATTTTTGATACAGAACCTCAATTCCTGCGCAAGCAGGGCACGATAAGCTCGATCGGGTTCGTCGTCTATGGAACGGAGCGAGAGTGCGCTTTTGGGAACAGGAAACATATAATTAAACCGAAGCGAAGCGACAATCTGACCATTGTCAGCCTGAATGAGGAAGTTATCGGGCTTTTGCTGTTTAAAAGAAGTCACAGGCACGTAATAGTTCATTTCACGCACCTGAAGCACAACGCCGCATAAAAATTTTCTCTTTCGACTTACTCCATAATCCATGTTAGGGACGCGGCTTACGCCCCTCTTTTCTATCTCTGCATTTTTCAAATAGTTGGTATAAGCAAAGTCCACGTAGTAAAAATTGAGTTTTTCCATCAATGCGGGCCTCAAAGTCAGAGATAAAAAGAGAGGGGCCACAGCCCCTCCTGTTTTCACTACAGCTGCGCTTCAGGCGGCAGCGCGCCTTTCATGATGATCTGCTCTCAAAGCGGCAGGGCGCTTCTCATCGATGATCTGCTCTCAAAGCGGCAGGGCACTTGCCAAAAGAGCATCGCTCTTTCTACGTGTTATTCTACTCAAGTTATGAATTTTTGTCAAATCATTCTCACGAGGAAGACAAAATATATGAAAACTCAAAGCCAGCCTCGATTTTTTTCATAATCAGACCTATCGAAAGCCGGCGTTCCGTCTCTTTATTTTCAGCTTGCCAGAGCGCGCCGCACCTTGTCGCGCAGACGGCTCACGCGCTTGCTCACGGCCTGCTGGCTGACGGCGCAGCGGCGGGCCAGTTCCTTCTGCGTCAGGCCGGAAGCCAGACCGCGCGCCAGCTCGCGCTCGGGGGTCGGCAGGCTTTCGAGCAGTTCGAAGACGGCGTAGCCGCCCTCTTCACAAGGGACGTCAAAACCGTCGTCCTCGAATTTCTGCTCCAGCGAATCGTGGGCGCCATCCCGGCGCAGCCTCGCGGCGGCGTCGCGCACCCGGCCGCGCAGGCGGTACCAGATGAACAGGCTCAGCCGCTGGGCCGGTCGTTCCTCGTCGTAGCGCCGCACCAGCTCGAAAAGCGCGATCATGCCCTCCTGCACCAGATCTTCGTATTCGGCGCCGCGGCCTGTATACTGCCAGGCAATTTTTCTCGCCAGCGGCAGAAAACGCAGGGCGATCTCGTTCAGCTGCTCTTTGCTCGCAGCGCATCGTTCGCATTCCACTGACTGTGATCCTTTCTCCTCTTGTGAGGTCTTGAGCGCCGGAAGAAGGAGCCTTCTCCGACTTTATCACAAAGAGTGCTTAAATCGATATAAATATACAACTAGACTTCACAAAAGTCAAAAAGGACAGTTTACTTATCGTCATCATGAAGCGCTCCACGGCAAAAAACGCGACGGCAGAGACGCGCTGATTCGTTCAGGCGTCTCTGCCGTCTTTGCTTTGCGGCGATATTTTTTTCGGCGAAAAAGCTATTCGATCACGCGGCCGTCCACGCCGATGGTCACGACCTGCCAGGGGATGAACTTGCCGCTGTCCATCAGCGCGGCGCGGGCGGCCTTTTCGAGGCCGCCGCAGCAGGGCACTTCCATGCGCACGATCGTCACGCTCTTGATCTCGTTGTTTTTGATGATCTCGGTCAGCTTCTCGCGGTAGTCGCCCTCGTCGAGCTTGGGGCAGCCGATCAGCACGACGCGGTTTTTGATGAAATCGCGATGAAAGGCGCCGTAAGCGTACGCCGTGCAGTCGGCGGCGATCAGCAGCGAAGCGTCCTTGAAAAAAGGCGCGCTGACGGGCGCCAGCTTGATCTGCACGGGCCACTGGCTGAGGCGGCTGCGCAGGTCGGCCGGAACGCCCGCCGCTTCGGGCGCTTCCGCCGCGGCGCGTTGAACGGCGCGCGTCATCGAGCCGGGGCACATGTGCGGGGCCCCGCCGGGCAGCGGCCGAAGGATGGCGCGCGCGGTCGAGCCGGGACAGCCGCCGCGCGCAAGCGCGGCATTTTTCGCGGCCTGAGCTTCCTGAGCGGCCCTGACCGCGGCCTCGTCGAAGGGAACGGCCTCTCGCTCTTCGATGGCGATGGCGCCCGTCGGGCAATGCGGCAGGCAGTTCCCCAGCCCGTCGCAGTAATCTTCGCGGACCACCGCCGCCTTGCCGCCGATCATCCGGATGGCGCCCTCCTGGCAGGCGCCGGCGCACGCGCCGCAGCCATTGCACTTGTCGCGGTCGATCTTGACGATTTTTCTCCTCATGAAAATCCCCCCGGATCCATTCGTCGCGCGCCGTCCGAAAACGGGCGCTCATCTTTTGACATCGTGCGCTCAGTGTACTATGATGAGGCAACGATGTCTGTTGTTTTTACAACAAAGAGGTGACGAAGATGAACTACGAAGCGCTCGCTCAGTGTCCGCTGTTCGCCGGGATCGCCGCGGACCGTCTGGAACGCGCCGTGACGGCTCTGTCGCCGCGCCAGGCGGAATACGAAAGGGATCAGACCATCCTGCTTCAGGGGGAAGCGCCGCGCGGGCTCGGCATCCTGCTGTCGGGAGCCGCTCTGATCGTGAAGGAAGACTATTGGGGCGTGCGCACCGTGGTCGCAGCGCTGGCCCCCGGAGATCTCTTCGCCGAAGCGTTCTCCTGCGCCGGCGTCGCGGAAATGCCCGTCGGCGTCATCGCCGCGGAAAAATCCCGCGCGCTCTTCGGCGATCCGGCCAGATTGCTGGCGGGAGGCGCGCCCGACCGCGAGGGGCGGCAGATCCTCGACAATCTCATGCACATCCTGGCGCGGAAAAATCTGCTGTTGCTGCAGCGCCTCGCCGTGATCTCGCGACGCACGCTCCGCGACAAGATCCTGACTTACCTGTCGTACTGCGCGCAGGAAGCGGAAGCGCGAAGTTTCCGCATCCCGCTCGACCGGCAGGGGCTGGCCGACTATCTGGCGGCGGACCGCAGCGCGCTCTCGGCGGAGCTGTCGAGGATGCAGAAGGAAGGGCTGATCGCCTTCCGCAAAAATTCCTTCGAGCTCAAAAAGCGCTTCGAGATCGCGGAGGAATGATAAGCTGAGGCAAAACGAAAGCCGCCGCGGGGACGCGGAGTCGCAAAGAAAAGCGAAAAAGAATACTTCGCGAGGCCAATTCCCAGGAGAACGCTCGACTGCACGTTATACTATTTCTCAATTAAAATGCCGAATACAGAGGCGCTGCGGAGGAGATTCACGAAGCGGGCTGCGCAGACCGCGCAGCGGTCGAGGGAGTCCCGAGCGACTGAACTCCTCCGCAGCGCCCCGGAAACTATGTTAATATTTTCTATCAAGAATTAGGGCTTGTTTAAAAAACGTCAAAGTTGCCTAAATCGATCCAATCGCTTAAACTTTTCTCATGGAAGAGAGAAGATATGAACTGACCTCCAGCGAGTGGAATCGAATCAAGAGAATGCTGCCGCCCGAACACCCGAAATCAGGTCAACGTGGACGCCCGGCAAAATACGATAACCGCAGGATCA
>NZ_RAWT01000099.1:0-1290 GCF_003612005.1 Pyramidobacter sp. CG50-2 | reverse complement strand
GAGAAGAAGAAAGCCGCAACGCAGAAAAGTAAGTTCATCCCAAGAAAGCCTCCCTGCGGTAGAATACAAAGAAACACCGAAAACGCCCCAAAACACCGACAGGAGGCACGAGAATGAACCAGACATTTCTGGAACTGCTGGCAGAAATTGAAGATTTCCGCACAGGCAACGCGATCCACTATCGGCTCCAGGATATCCTTCTGGTCAGCGTGCTGGCCGTGATCTGTAACATGGATACCTATACGGAAATGGCCATGTTTGCCGATCATCAGAAGAAATATCTGGCGCCGTTCTGCGACTTCCGCCACGGCACCCCTTCTCACGATACCTTTGGCAAGGTGTTGAGCCGCCTCGATCCCCGTGTGTTGTCCGAACGCTTCAACGCCTGGATGAGCGAGCTGTACGTCCACCTGGGCAAGCTGGCGGAGTCAAGAGGCATGACCGTCGCCATCGACGGCAAGACCATATGCCGCAGCGGCAGTTCCGAACAGAAAGCCAGTCACGTGCTCACCGCTTTTGCCAGTCGGGCGCAGCTGGTCCTCGGTCAGATCAAGACCGACGAGAAGAGCAACGAGATCACGGCTATCCCCGAACTGCTGGATCTCTTTCAGGTCAAAGACACCGTCGTCACCATCGACGCCATGGGGACGCAGAAGGACATCGCCGCCAAGATCATCGAAAAGGGCGGAGATTACGTCCTCGCCGTCAAAGGCAATCAGAAGAAACTGCACGACGACATCATCTGGCACCTGCGCAGCGAAGCGCAGGACACAAGCACAAGAGAACTCAAAGCCAAAGGACAGTATGCCAGCACCCTGGAGAAGGATCATGGGCGCATCGAGAGAAGAGAATGTTACCTCTCCAACGACCTGAGCTGGTTCGAAGGACTTGAAGGCTGGCGAGGCATCACGGGCGTCGCCTGGATCCACAACACCCGGAACGTCGATAACAAGACCAGCACTGAAGACCATTACTTCATCTACAGCCTGAAAGGAGCCCGGGCGCAAGACCTTCTGCGCATCAAGAGAGAGCACTGGGCGATCGAGAACAACTTACACTGGATGCTGGACATGGCCTTCAGGGAGGATGACTGCCGTGCGAGAGCGAAGAACGCGGCGGAAGTGATGAACATTCTGCGAAAACTCGCTTTGCAGATGCTGAAGACCTGTGAAACATGCAAATGCGGGATGAGGAGCAAGCGCAAGCTCTGCGGGCTTGGCATCCCTACGGCTCTGCAGGTCCTGGGGCTCGTCCCTACGGGGGTTCTTATTCCGTAAGCGATTGCCCTGC
>NZ_RAWT01000066.1:0-11864 GCF_003612005.1 Pyramidobacter sp. CG50-2 | reverse complement strand
TCGACGACCAGCGGCGTGGCGGCGTCGATCTGCTTGCTGCCCGGCACGGCTTCCGCGTCCTGGATCGTCCACTTGGCCTTATTGCCCACGATTGTGTTCACGTCGCCGATCGTGGCCGCGTTGTTTGTAACGCTGCCGCCGCTGGCTACGTTGGTGATCTGCTTGTTGCCCGCGTCGAACGTGGTGCTGTTGATCGTCGTACCGCCCGCCACGATCTGGTTGGTGGCGATGCCGGTGCTGTTGATCGTAGTGCCGCCGGCCTGCAGGCTGCCCGTGCTGCCCAGGTTCACATCTTTGGACAGTTTGACGGTAAGGGTGTCCGTGCCGTCGGAAACCACGCCGATGTTATTTTCGGTCAGGCCGGCCGTTTTCCCGCCCTTGACGTTGGTCTGTTCGCCCAGTCTGCGGGTAAAGACCGCGCCCGTGTCCCCGCCGTATTTGATTCCTTTGTTCACTTCTTCGATGACGCCGAACAGCTGGCTGCCGTTGACGGCGTCCGTAGAGTTGCCGCTGATGCGTCCGGCCGCCACGTTGGTGATCGTGCGCTCTGTGCCGGCCTTGCCCACGCTGACGGTAGAGGCTGGGCCTGTTCCTGCAAAGCCTTTCGTCTGGCCGTTGATCGTATAGGAAGCCGTTCCCACGGCCGCCGCCGTTTCCGAACCGGCGCCCAACGCGACGTCGCCTTCGGAAGCTGCGGCTCTGGCTCCATTACCGATGGCCACGGCCCCGACCGTTTCGGCCTTGGCTATCGTGCCGAGGGCCGTGCTTTGATTCGCGGTCGCCTGCGCATAATAGCCCACCGCAGTAGCGCTGGATCCGGAAGCGGTCGTCACATAGCCGAGCGTCGTGGAAGAATCGCCGGTCGCGCTGCCTCCCACGGCAATGGCGGATTTTTGCGTGGCCTGGGCGCTGTTGCCGATGCTGATCGCGTTCGTGCCTTCCGCCTTGGCCTTGGTGCCGATGGCCAGCGCGGAACCGCCCTCGTCGCCGATGCTGGCCGGGCCGCCGTTGGCAATGGCGCCGCCGCCGATGGCCGTATCGAAAGCGGTCTTTGCCTGGGCGGTCAATCCCAGAGCGAGCGAATTGTCGCCGATCGCCTTGGCTTCTTTGCCGACGGCTGCGGCGCTCTTTCCCTGCGCCGCGGCGCTCACGCCCGCCGCCAGAGCGTCGGCGCCGGTCGCGCCGCCGTTGTTGTAGTTGGTATCGGACACCGCGTTCACAGAATTGACGCTGTAATCATGGATCGCGGGGCTGGCCGCCGTGATGGCCGCCTTTAACTGCGCCACGTTGACGGCGTCCGTATCCGCGGAACCGGCCGCCACGTTGATGATCTGCCGGCGGACGGAGGAACTGCCGATGCTGACCGCACCGTCCGTGGCCTTGGTGGCGTTGACGGCGTTCTGCTGCGCGGCGCCCGCGGTGGAAGGGATGTAGGGATTGGTCGCGGCGCTGGAACTCTGGCTGCGATTCGCCGCGCTTCCCGCGCCCAGGGCCACGCCGCCCTGCACCGTTACCGAAGCCTGATACCCCAGCGCGGCCGCTTTTTGCACGCTGGTTTGAGCCTCCGCGCCGATCGCCATAGCGTACTGGCTGTTGCCCGTCGCTTTCGCTTCGGCGCCGATGGCGATGGCTTTCTGCTGATTGCCTTCGGTTTTTGCCCCGTAGCCGATGGCCACGTCGCCCGTGCCTGACGCCTTGACATTGACGCCCGCCGCCAGAGAATTCGTTCCTGTGGCGCCATCGTTGGCATAGTTGCTGCCGTTTCCTTGTTCGGAAGAATTCACGCTGTAATAATGGGTGTGCGCCGCCTTCAGCTGCGCCACGTTGACCGCGTCGGTGTCTTCGGTGCCGGCGGCCAGGCCCATGATCTGGCGGGTATATTTTTCGCTGTTGGTTATGTGACCGATGGAGACCACGCCGCGGTTAGCTTTCCATATATAATCGGTTTTTCCGCCTGACAGATACCCGGACTGGATGTCGGCGGTCTTGCGGTTGACGACGGAAGCCTGCCCCAAAGCCACGCTGTAATTTCCGCCCCACTGCACGTTCGCTCCCTGGCCCAAGGCGGTCGCGTAATCGGCCCCTCCAACGGAGAACGCGCCTATCGCTGTGGAACCTATCGCTTCCTGCGTCCCCGCTCCGGAATAGATAATGGATGCCTGCGCCTTATACCCCAAGGCCGTCGAGTTTTTCCCGAGCGCTTTGGAATGGACGCCTATCGCGACGGCACCTGAATCGATATCACTCCCTGTCGTTTTTGCAGTCGACTCTCTTCCCACGGTGACATCGTTCACTTTGTTTGTCACGCTTCCGGTGCCGATGGTAGTTCCCGGGCCGGTCCCGGGGCCGTTGTCTACCGCTCCCGCCGGCAGCGGCGACGCCAGGACCGCGCCGGCGACGGCCGCCGCGCACAGCACTCCCGTCAGGGACACGCTGCTGCAGCCGCCGCTGTTCTTGTGGTTGCGTTTGACCAGTTCCGAAACGACCATATAGCAGCCTCGGACCCTGTTCCAGATGACCTTGTAAATCTTGTTCATAAATGCACTCTCCTTTTGTCCATCATAAAAATAAGCCGAAGAATCTTGTCCTCCGGCCATTTCTTCCGCAAGATTTCGTTTGCATGGATCCCCCCCGTTGCGAATTTTTTTGCTGCTTTTTCAGGACGCTCTTGGTGCGCTTTCTTGGGATCGTTTCAAATTTCTTTGAAGAATGGGATCCATCGTTCCTGTTTTGTTGAGTGTAAACTGATAACTCTTATATATTCAAATTGTAATTAAACAACGAGTAGGATTATATCCCCCCCCCCTCCCCCCGCGTAAAGATGTCTTATTGTTTACTTTGATCGTTTTGCTCCAGTTTCTGATTATGATCCCGCAGACTTGCGTGACTCGACATCATGACATATGTTTACGGTGATTTTTCAGAACGTAAAAAAGAAGATGTCGGACGCTTTTAAAATGAAAACGTCAGGCACCTTCTTCAATGTATCCTCATCGGAATCATTTTGCTTTCCTCTTTTTCGGCGGCCGGCAGTTTCTTCACCGCGGGACGGCGAGTAAAGAACATCGCTGGCTTTTGCTCCGTCTTTGGTTTATACTGAAGGCGCTCGAGCCGGGAGACGGCATACCTATCGGCGCGGCGCGCCGCGACAGGAGAGAATCATGACGACGAAAGACGAAGTGCTGGGGATCCTCATGCGTTCGCAGGGGCGATACGTTTCGGGCGAAGAGCTGGCCCGCCGGCTTTCGCTGAGCCGCAACGCGGTCTGGCAGGCGGTGAAGTCGCTGCAAAACGAAGGCTGTTCCATCGACGCCGTGACGCGGCGCGGCTACTGTCTGACGGACACGCCCGACCTGCTGTCGCCGCAGGCGGTCGAAAAGCATTTTTCGCGCCGGGCGCCCTGCTGGGACGTCGAAGTCCGCAAGACCGTGACCAGCACCAACACGGTGCTCAAGGCGATGGCCGAAAGCGGCGCGCCGGAGGGGAAGATTCTCGTCGCCGCGGAACAGACGGCCGGCAGGGGGCGCATGGGCCGCCGCTTTTACTCCCCCGCCGGCAGCGGCGTCTACATGAGCCTGCTGCTGCGGCCTGCGTGCGGCCCCGCGGAGTCGCTGTACATCACCACGGCGGCCGCGGTCGCCGTGGCGGAGGCCGTCGAGAGCGTCGCGGGGCGGGAGGCGCAGATCAAATGGGTCAACGACGTTTACCTGCGCGGCAAAAAGGCGTGCGGCATCCTCACCGAGGCGGCGTTCGACATGGAGACGAAACGTCTTTCCTACGCGGTGCTCGGCATCGGCGTCAACATGCGCGCTCCGGCGGGCGGCTTTCCCGACGAGCTGGAGCCGATCGTGACCAGCGTCTTCGGCGAGGCGGATTACGATCCCGGGAAGCGCAACCGGATCGTGGCCGAGATCGTCGAACGCTTCTGGCGTTTCTACGAAAATTTGGACGAAAAAGCGTTCCTGAAAGGCTATAGGGAGCGTTCGTTCCTGACGGGCAAGGACGTTTACGTCGTCAGCGGGGCGGAGCGCCGTCCGGCGCGCGCGCTGGACATCGACGACGAGTTCCGGCTGCACGTGCGCTACGAAAACGGCGCCGACGAATACCTGCAGTCCGGCGAGGTTTCGGTGAAGCCCCGCGGCGGCGCGGCATAAAAAAAACGGCGAGGCCGGGAAAAGTTTTCCCGGCCTCGCCGTTTCCTTTTAGAAGCTCCATCTTTTGTAAACCGCCATGACGGCGACGAACGCCGCGAGGCAGGCCAGCGCCGCCCAGAGGCTGCGCGCGCCGTGAAAGATCGCGCCGGGCGGCGCGTCGAACGGCACGCCGTTGGCGGCGGCGAGGCCCTTGACGTTCAACAGGTGCACGACCGGATAACCGGCCTGCAAAGCCCGGCCGATCACGCCGCGGCCGGCGCGGCCGGAGCGGTGCAGCCCGGGGCGCAGGCGCAGAATGTCGTTGCCGGGGCCGAGGTTGCTCTCCGAACCGCCGATGCTGACGAGCGCCTTCGCGTGATGCCGCGCGAGCAGATCCATTTTCCACTGGATCACTTCTTCGAGGGAATCCTTGACGACCAGCGGCACGCGGTTTTCGGCGGCCGCGGCCCGCAAAAGTTCCATCGCCTCCGGCGGGAGCCCGCCGCCGACGTCGCGGCCGCCGCCGGGCGTGTAGGCGTACGCCTGCGTGCGCAGGAAACCGGCCGCGCGCAGTTCCTTTTCGAGCGTCGGCCAGGGAAAGCGCGGATCGTTGGCGCCCCAGGTCGACGAACCCAGCGAGACCACGAGCAGCGGCTGCGCGCCGAGCGACTCCAGCGCCTTCAAAACGTTGAAGGCCATGCCCGGGAACGACGACGACGAATAGACGGCCACGCAGTCGCCGGGCTGCACGCCCAGCGATTCCATCCAGCGGCGCACCACCACCGACCAGCGCGGGTCGCAGGCCGTGCGTTTCGCTTCGAGCGCGCCGAGCGTCGTGCTGAGAGGGCTCCATTCCAGACCGATGAACCCTGTGCGGTAAGGGTCGTCGTTTCTTTCGAATTCGCTGCCGCCGCGCACGCGCAGATCGTAGAGAAAACCCTGCGCCTCGCGCACGGAGTCCATCAGCGCGCGCTCCCGGGCCGACAGGCCGCCGCCGGCCCAGAACCAGAGCGCGGCCGAAACGGCGGCCAGCCCCAGCAGAAGCAGCCGGTTCCGCCGCACGGCGGCGCGCTGGCGCTTTTTGTATTCTTCAAGTCCGGCCAGCTTCATGACAGCGCGCCCCCCAGATGGAACAGCCATTGCGAGGCGAAGGCCGTCAGTACGGAGACGGCCGTCAGCGCCGAAAGCGTCTCCACGACGCCCTGGCGCTGCATGTCGGCGGCGATCAGGCCGGGGATGACCCAGCCCAGCCACGGCAGCGGCTGCACGAAGTTCCCCGCGGCCAGGCGGAACGCCAGAGCCATCAGCATGGCCCAGCCGACGCGGGCGCGGCCGTGCAGGCCCCAGCGCCCGACGGCGAAATTGAGCAGCGGCCAGATCAGCAGCGCGGCGAGCAAGCTGACGCCGACGCGGAGCGGGCTGTACAGCGTCAGCGCGATCGTCCCCGCGGAAACGAGCCCGCCGCTGCCGTATCCGGTGCGCCAGTCGCAGATCATGGAGACGGCGATGCCGATGCCGATGGTGAGGATGCCGAGATCGTTCACAGCCGAAGCCCTCCTTCTTCGCAGGTCAGTTTGAGGATCAGCGGCAGACCGTAGACGGTGTTGCCGCAGCCCAGCCAGCGCGCGCCGTCGAGGCGGCGGGCCAGCGCGTCCACGTCGCCGCCGCGCCAGAAATCGCAGCACAGCCGCGCGCGCGGCGGCCGGTCGCCGATGATCAGCACTTCGCGCCAGGGATGTCCGCGCATCCAGCCTTCGAAGCAGCGGAAACGGTCGACGCGGTCGGAACGGTGGTTGAAGAGGACGCCCGTCTCTTCCCGGCGCCAGCCCGTGGAGCGGAACAGCTCTTCGGTCGTGACGACGTCGTTGGCCGAAAACGCGAAAGCCAGTTCTCCCCCGCCGACGCCGAGCACGCGGAAATCCGCGAGATCGGGCGGCAGGCGCTTCATGGACTCGAGACAGAGTCCTTCGTCGAGGCCGAAGAAGCGGCACGCTGCCAGCGCCAGCCCCGTGTTGGCGCTGAGGTGCGGCGGCAGGCCGGGGATTTTTCGCGCCGGCAGGACGGCGAGATCTTTTTCTTCCGCAAGAAGCCGCATGGCGGGATTTTCCGCCAGCTCCGCCGGGACCGCGACAACTCCGCCGCGCGGCAGGGCGCGCGACAGCGCCCGCAGCACGTCGAGTTCGCCCGGCCCCCAAAAGGCTTCGTGGTCGGGGCGGATGTTGGTGAGCACGGTGACGGGGGGATCCAGCCACAGCGCGCACAGGCCCTGCAGTTCCGGCGAGACGGCGCTGTTTTCCAAAACGACGGCGTCGGCGTCGGCGGGAAGCGAGCGCAGCCACCATTTCATCTCGGAGATGTTGGCGCCGCCGGGGCGCAGGATCGGACGCTCCGAATCGGGGCCCAGTTCGCGCGGCACGACGCCGGTGATGCGGCCGTAAGCGCGCCGGCCGCAGCCGCGCAGCGCCGCGTGAATCAGGCGGACGACGCCGCTTTTGCCGCGGCTGCCCGTGACGGCGACGCGAATGGCAGCGGGCATGTCTCATTCCTCCTTACGGTACAAACAGCCGAAAAATCCCCAAAAATTCCCATTGAAAAACTGCCGCCGAGCCAGAAGATCTCGCGGCAGTTTTTTCGTTTTCTAGTCGCGGCTCTCGTAACGCTGGACCGGGACGTCGCCCCACAGGCGCTCCACCTTGTAGAACTCGCGGGCTTTGACGCTGAAAATGTGGATCACGAGGTCGCCGGCGTCGATCAGCGTCCATTGGGAGCTCATCGCACCTTCGACGCGGTAATCCGCGCGCAGTCTGTCGAGGCAATCGGTGACGGCGTTGACGAGGGCGCTCATGTGAACGTCCGAATTGCCCGAGGCGACGATGAAACCGTCGGCCAGCGGCGTGACCGCGCCGACGTCCATGGAGAGCACGTCCAGCGCTCTTTTGTCGAGGAGCGCGCTGACGAGCTCCTCCTGGATCTTGTGGGTGTTTTCGTTCATGAAATACTCCTTTGACTCACTGCTTTGACTCACTGCCGCTTCGCCAGCAGAGCTTCGATCCGCGCCATTACGTCTTTGCTGTTGTTCTTGCCGAGGATCAGCGCCGCGGGATAGGCGATGTTCGCCTTGCGGACGAGCCCTTCGGAGATGCCGCACAGTCCGGCAAGCTCTCTGGCCAGGCCGGGATCGCCTTTTTCCGGATATTGGACCAGGCAGTAGCGGAAATCCGCGTGTTTGGCGTTGCCGGTAAAAGCGACTTCGATGCCGGCCTTTTCGAACAGCGTCGTGAACTGTTTCCCCAATCCCGCTTTTCCCGTGCCGTTCAGGATGGCGATCGGCTCTTTGAAGCGGGAAGCGATCTCGCTCAAGTCTCCGGGCGGCTCGATGGAGCCGCCGAGGGGATCCGTCTCGGGCGCCGGCGGTTCGCCCGCGTCTTTCGGATCCGCACGGTCCTTGGCGTTTTTATCGGCGCTCAGAACGGAATTGGGATCCATTTCCTGCGACGCCCGCTGCAGGTCCGCCACAAAGTAGCTCAGACCGTCGATGTAGGCGGTCGAGCCCGGCATCGTAAAGAAACGCACGTTGCCCAGCTTCATGTCTTTCAGCTGTCCGGCAAGCTGCAGCGCCGCCTTGACGGGGATGTCGGTCTTGATTTCCGCAAGGACGAGCTCGATCAGCTCGGGGATCCGCGGCAGGATCGCCGGCGATTTCACCTTGTCGAGAAAGGCTTTGGCGAATTCCTGCTGGCGCTTCATGCGGCCGATGTCTCCCAGGCTGTCGTGCCGGAAGCGCACGTATTTGAGGCCGTCGACGCCGTTCATGTGGCGTTTGCCCGGCGCGAAATCGATATGGAGGTTCTGGGCGCGGTCGGTGTACTGCATCCGCCGCGGCACGTCGATGTCCACGCCGCCGATCGCGTCGACGATCTTGGGGAAGGAAGCGTAGTTCAGGACCAGATAATAGTTGACGGGCACTCCCGTCAGGTTGATCACCGTGTCGCGCAGCAGCTCGATCCCGCCGAAAGCGTAGGCATGATTGAGCTTTTGCGGCCGTTTGTGTCCCTTGATGGAAACTCTGGTATCCCTCGGGATCGACATGATCGAGGCCGTTTTGCGGTCGATATCGACTCTGGCCAAAATGACCGTGTCGGAGCGGTGGACGGCCTCGACCTCGTCGACGCCGAGGACCAGGACGTTCACCGTGCCGTGCCGTTCGTCGAAGCTGATGGTCTTTTTGATCTCCCCCACGTCCGCCGTGACGAGGGAATACAAGCGGTAAGTGGCGCCGACCGCGAAGGCGGCAAGCGCGATGAGGACGGTGAGGATTATGCTTCCGCGTCTCATTTTTTCAGGACCACATCCCTTCCAGGCTCTTCGTCTTTGTACAGGCCGCGCTTGTAAATGTACTGCTCGACCGGATGCGGCAGCAGATACCTGAGGTTTTCTCCGGCGGCGACGCGGTGGCGGATCTCCGTGCTGGAAATGGACAGCAGCGGGATCTCGAGGCGCAGGACGCGCGACCGCACTTTTTCCGGGAGGTTGTCGAGAGTGTAATGTTCGTAGTCGTAGCCGGGACGGTTGGCGGCCACGATCGTGCAGAGCTCGGGGATCTTTTCGTATTCCGTCCAGGTGTCCATGCTCATCAGCGCGTCGATGCCGGTGATGAAGAAGAACTCGACCGCCTGATCCGCGTACCAGTAGCGCATCTCGCGCAGCGTGTCCACGGTATGGCTGGGATCCTCGCGGTCGATCTCGAGGCGCGAGACGGAGAATTTGGGATTGTCGAGCGTGGCCAGGAACGTCATCATATAGCGCTCTTCGGCCGGAGTGACCGAACGGTAGCTTTTTTGATAGGAATTCCCGGTGGGGACGAAAATGACCTGCTGCAGGGAAAGCCTGACGAGCGCTTCCTGCGCCGCGAGCAGGTGGCCGAAATGGATGGGGTCGAAGGTCCCCCCCATGATGCCGATACGCGGCACCGACGCCTCCTCTGCCGCCATCGTCACAAGGCCCTTTCCGGTTCGAAGGTGAAGGACGTCTCGCCGATGTTGATCGTGTCGCCGGCCGCCGCGCCGGCTTCTTCGAGCAGGTCTTCCACCTTGAACTGCCGCAGCAGGCGCTGCAGGCGCAGCGGCGCTTCTTCCTGGCTGAAATCGTAGCGGGCCACGGCTTTTTCGATGCGGGGATGGACGACGCGGTAAACGCCCTCGTCCTCCTTGACGATGCGGGGCTTGCCGGCGGAAAACGAATCGACGTCGATGGGGACGTCGTAGAGACGGTACGAGCCCTTGGGGCGCGGATTGGCGCGGACGACTCTGACGATCTCGCCGATGAGCTCTTCGATGCCGTCGCCGCGAAGTGCGCTGGTGACGATCACCTGGAGCCCTTTGGCCGAGAAAAACTCCCGCAGCTGCCGGATCACGTCCCGATCGGGAAGCAGGTCGGCCTTGTTGAGAGCGATGAGGCAGGGGCGCTCGGCCAGTCCGGCGCCGTAGTGCCGGAACTCGTCGAGCACGACGTTCCATTGTTTCACGATGGTATCGAAGTCCCCGTCCGAAAGGTCGAGGACGTGGATATTCACCCGCGTCCGTTCGATATGGCGCAGGAAGTACAGTCCCAGTCCCTTGTTCTCGTGCGCGCCTTCGATCAGGCCGGGCACGTCGGCGAGGATGATCTTCTGGTCGTCGACGGCGAGGACGCCGAGATTGGGCGTCAGGGTCGTAAAAGGATAGCCGGCGATCTTTGGGTTGGCGTTGGAGATGGCTTTGAGCAGGCTGCTCTTGCCGGCGTTGGGAAGGCCGACCAGGGCCACGTCGGCGATCATCTTCAGCTCGAATGTGACGTCCCGCTCCTCGCCCGCTTCGCCTTTTTCCGAAAAGCGCGGGGCGCGCCGCTGCGAACTGGCGAAATGGGCGTTGCCCTTGCCGCCGCGGCCTCCCCTGGCGACGACGCAGCGGTCCCCCGGTTCGACGAGGTCGGCCAGCGGCGCGTCGGTGGCGGCGTCGTAAACGACCGTGCCGCAGGGGACGTAGATCGTCAAATCCTTGCCGTTGGCGCCGTAACACAGGGCGCCGCTACCGGACACGCCGCGTTCGGCGGCGAAGCGGCGAGTGTACTGGTAATCGGCGAGGGTCAGCAGATTCTGCGCGGCCTCGACGACGACGCTGCCGCCGTCGCCGCCGTTGCCGCCGTCGGGGCCGCCTTTGGGGACAAACTTTTCGCGGCGGAAGCTGACGCAGCCGTCGCCGCCGTGACCGGCTTTGACATGGATCCGCACGAGATCGACAAATTTCAGGGTGAACACCTCTTTTATTCAATAAAAGCAACGGGGTCGATTATAAAAAATGGACCCCTGCCGATACAAGGGTCCACGAGAAATCGAAGTGCCGCAGAGCGGCAAAGGGATTTACTCGACTCCGACGACGTTTCGAGCACCCTTTGTAGTAAACTTGACGACGCCGTCCTTGAGGGCAAAAAGCGTGTAGTCTTTGCCAAGTCCGACGTTTGTGCCGGGATGGAACTTGGTGCCGCACTGTCTGACCAGGATGTTGCCGGCCTTGACGACGCATCCTCCCGATTTTTTCACGCCCCGGTACTGGGGGTTGGAATCGCGGCCGTTGGTGCTGTTCCCCTGGCCTTTTTTATGAGCGAAAAACTGCAGGTCCATTCTTTCAAAGAGCATTACAAAGACACCTCCACATATTTGACGTAGCTTCCGTACGACTGCGCCGTTTCATAGAGCGCGCGGACGATCGTTTCCGAGAGGACGCGCACGCTTTCGACGTCCGCATCGTCCCAACGCAGCTCGATCGAGGCGTTTTCTTCGTCGATCTCGCGTTCCGGTTTCTGCCCGAGGACGTCCGCCAGCCCGATATGCAGCGTCTGCACAAGGACGCTGACGGCGGCGCACACCACGTCGGCGCCCGACTCCGCGCAGCCGCTGTGGCCGTAAACGCGCAAGCCGATGGGGACGCCGCCGCGGCGATAAACTCCGATGACCGTCACTCAGCGTTGACGCTGTCGATCGTCACCGCCGTGAACGGCTGGCGATGGCCGCGGAAGCGGCGCTGGTTGGTCTTGTTCTTGTACTTGAAGACGATGACCTTCTTGGCCTTGCCCTCTTCTTCCACCGTGCCCGTCACGGTCGCGCCGGACACGAAGGGAGCGCCGACGGAGACGCCGTCGTCCTTGCCGACCAGGAGGACCTTGTCGAAGGTCACGGTCGCGCCGGCTTCAAGGCCCAGTTTCTCGACCAGGATCTTCTCGCCGGGGGCCACTCTGTACTGTTTGCCGCCTGTTTCGATGATCGCATACATATTTTTTTCCTCCTCTCGCTGGCGCAGGTACTCGAATGAGTTTACAACCTCTGCCATGCGGAATAACTATGTTATTTTATCCGTTGGCGACGAATTCGTCAACAAAGACTTCATCGCGATTTTTCTCCAAAGAAAAGGTGAAATTCTTCAAGGTAAATGCAACGCAACATCTGGTACCCCGTTGCATTAAATCTGAATTAAAAGAAGCTTGCATTTAGTCTGAATTGATGAAAGAACTTTCTTACGAGACAACAGATCTCGGAAAGGAGTTCATCATCATGAACAAACATTTGACTCTGGCTGAAAGAAAAGCCATTGAAAGCGCCCTCAACCGGCGAGAATCTCTTAGAAGTATTGCCTCAACAGTTCTGAAGTCGCCGAGTACGATCTCCAGAGAGATCAGAAAACATGCAGAGACTGTCTT